>CALLZQ010000837.1 GCA_937858255.1 uncultured Tabrizicola sp. | reverse complement strand
ATCAGCGGCAGGTGCAAAGGGTCAAAGGTTCCGATCCCCGCCGGCGGCCAGACCCCGTCAACGCCGGGCGACAGCGGCCCCATCGGATACATGGCATGCTTGAAGAACGACCAGAACCATGCGGCAAAGAACATGACTTCCGACATGATGAACATGATGAAGCCATAGCGCAGTCCGATCCGCACCACCGGGGTGTGATCGCCGACCTGGCTTTCCTTGATCACATCGGCCCACCAGCCGAACATCACATAAAGCACGCCGACAAAGCCGATCAGCGCCATCCAGGGGGCCGAGCCCTTCATCCAGAGCGCCGCGCCAAACAGCATGACGAAGGCCGCGACCGCACCCAGAAAGGGCCAGATCGACGGCGGCAGAATATGGTAGTCGTGGTTCTTGGCGTGGGCCATCTTGCGTTCCCTCGGTTCTTCTTCGTTCAGTTGACCTTGCCCGCGTCGGCCGGTTTCAGCGCGGCCTGTTTCTCGGGCAGGGGAGTTTCATAGAAGGTATAGGAAAGCGTGATCTCTTTCACGAATTTCCCTTCGCGATCCTTGACGATTTCCGGGTCAACGAAAAAGCTGACCGGCATCTCGACCCGTTCGCCCGGTTGCAGAACCTGCTCGGTAAAGCAGAAACAGGCGATCTTGGAAAAATAGCCCCCCGCGGCATCGGGGGTGATGTTATAGCTGGCCGTGCCGGCAACCACCCGGTCCGAGGGGTTATGCGCCTCATAAAAGGCCAGCGCCGTCTCGCCGATACGCACCTCCATGATGCGCTGCACCGGCTTGAATTCCCACGGCATCCCCGGCGCGGTCGAGGCGTCAAAGCGGATGCGGATGGTCTGGTCGAGGATTTCGGCCGGTGCCTCGGTCGCCACCAGCGCGGTGCCGCCGTAGCCTGTCACCCGGCAGAACCAGTCATAAAACGGCACAGCGGCAAAGGACAGGCTGGCCATGACAACCGCCACGCCCACCAGCTTGGCAGCCGTGCGTTGTGCAGAGGTCAGGTCACGACGGCTCATTGGCCGGCTCCATCATTTGCGGGCGCGGTCAGTTCGGGTCGCGCCACATGGTCAAAGGCCTGCATCGGGTCGCCGCGCGTCACCTTCACCACGGTCAGCGCAAAGACCAGCAGGATGAACGCGCCCAGCGTCAGCCCCACGCCCAGATTGCGCGAGAACCGGCGGCGATGCATTTCATGTTCGGGGCGAAAGCTCATCTCACCAGCCCCCGAAACCCTGGGTCCGCAGTGCTGCCTCGATCAGGAAGGCCGCGAAATGCAGGAAGAGATAGGCCAGCGAAAAGCGGAACACCTTTTTCTCGGTGGCATAGGCATCGGCCTCGGCCATCGCCTCATCCCGGCGCCAGATGTCATAGGCACCCTTGAGGAACATTGCGTTCAGCACCACGGCGGTCGCCAGCGTCAGCGGCCCGCCGATCGAGGTCAGCGCCGCCCAGATCGCCACCGGGATCAGGAGAACCGTATAGATCAGGATCTGCCGGCGGGGTTCCTTGCGGCCATGGGTCACGGTCAGCAAAGGCGCACCGGCGTTGGAATAGTCATCCTTCATGAACAGCGCCAAGGCCCAGAAATGCGGCGGCGTCCACATGAAGATCAGCATGAACATCAAGACCGCCTCGACCGAGAGGCTGCCCGTCGCGGCCACCCAGCCGATCATCGGCGGAAACGCCCCTGCCGCGCCACCGATGACGATGTTCTGCGGGGTCGAGCGTTTCAGCCACATCGAATAAACGACGGCGTAGAAGAAGATGGTAAATGCCAGCAGCGCCGCCGCCGCAAGGTTCGAGGCCAAGCCCAGCATCACCACCGAGATCCCGGACAATGCCAGACCGATGGCCAGTGCCTCGCCCGCATCGACCTTGCCGGCGGGGATCGGGCGCCCCTTGGTGCGCTTCATCACCCGGTCGATATCGGCATCCCACCACATGTTCAGCGCGCCCGAGGCGCCGCCGCCCAGGGCGATGAACAGGATGATGGCAAAGCCCTCAACCGGATGCACCGAGACCGGCGCCACCAACAGCCCCACCAGCGCGGTGAACACCACCAGCGACATCACGCGCGGCTTGAGCAGTTGGACGTAATCGCCGAACTGCGCCTCGCTGGTCTGGCTGTATCCCTGAATGTCGCTCATGCTGGGGTTCCTGGCTTTGGAAAAGGCCCCGATCCCTCGGGGCCATCCTGTCGCTGGCGGATGGCCGGCGCGATCAGTTGTTCGCGGCGAGCTTGACGGCGGAATAGGCCTCGACATCAGCCGAGGACAGCACCACATCGCCGGCCTTGGCGGCGGCCAGCCACTGCGCATAGACCTCTTCCGACACGACCTTGACGGTGATCGGCATATAGGCATGGGCAATGCCGCAGAGTTCCGAGCACTGGCCGAAATAGATGCCTTCACGTTCGGCCTTGAACCACAGATGGGCCAGACGACCGGGAACCGCATCCTGCTTCACGCCAAAGGCCGGGATGGTCCAGGAATGGATCACATCGGCGCCGGTGACCTGCATCACGATGGTCTTGCCGACCGGCACGACCACG
>CALLZQ010000836.1 GCA_937858255.1 uncultured Tabrizicola sp. | reverse complement strand
CCGCCGCCGACACGGGCGCCCCGCGCGGGCCGGGCGTTGCCCCCGCCGCATCGGTCCAACTGGCATCCTCGGGGCGCTGGCGCTCGTGATAGTCGCGGATGCGGGTCGCGGCGAGTTCCAGCGCCGCCCGATCCTCGGGCGAGACCCTGGCAATCTCATCGGCCATTTCCCGGGGCGTAAAGGCCAGCCGGTCGGCGGTCAGCTCCATCCGGTCGAAACGCGCCGTCAGCTCCTGCACCGCCACATCGCCGCGCGCCCGCACATCGGCAATGATACCGGCGACGATCTGATCGACATCCTCGGCCTCTTCGCGCTTCATCGACAAGAGCGCGGCAAAGCGCGTCTCGAAATCGGCATCGCGGCTGTTCAGAAACATCGGCATGGCGGTCCCCATTGGCAGGTTGCCCCCCGATAGCCCAGCCCGCGCCCCGGCTTCAAGCCGCCATCGCCGCCCCGCGCGCATTCGCCCCGGCAAATCAGCCGCGTGGCAGCCGCAGCCAGAACCGCGCCATCAGGCTGGCCGCTGCCGCGCCAAGGCCCACGACCAGCCCCAGCCAGAGGCCGACCGGCCCAAAGCCCATCGGGAAGGCCAGAATATAGCTGGCGGGAATGCCGATCAGCCAATAGCTGACCGAGGCAAAGGCCATGGGCACCCTTGTATCCTGCACGCCCGCCAGCATCCCCAGCGCCAGCACCTGCATCGAATCCGCAAGCTGGAACAGCGCCGCACAGATCAAGAGCGCGGTGCCGATGGCAAGGATTGCCGCCTGCTCGGGGTTGTCCGGGCCAATGAAGACCAGGATCAGCGGCTCGGGCAGGGTCAGGAAGATGATCACCGTCCCCCCCCCCGCCAAGAGCGACAGGCCAATGGCGACCTTGGCCCCCAGCCGCATCCCCGGATAATCCCCCGCGCCGTCAAAGCGGCCCGTCCGCACCGTCACCGCATTGGCAAGACCAACATGGAACATGAAGGTCAGCGCCGTAATCTCCAGCGCGATGCCATGCGCGGCCAACTCGACCGTGCCGATCCAGCCCATCATCAGGGCGCTGGCCTGAAACATTCCCGATTCCGCAAGCCCGGTCAGCCCCATCGGCCAGCCGAGCCGGAACACGGCGGCAAAGCCGGGCCAGTCGGCTCGCCAGAACCGGGTGAAAAGTTGCACATGCCGCAGATCGCGCACCAGCCCGGCATAGGCCGCCAGGGCCAAGAGCGAGGCCACCTGCACCGCCAGCGTCGCCACGGCCGAGCCCAGCACGCCCAACTCGGGCGCACCGGCATTGCCAAAGATCAAGAGCCAGTTCAGCCCGGCATTCACCGGCATCGCCGCCAGCGTCACCCAAAGCTGCGCCTGCGTATGTTCCAGCGCGGCCAGATAGCTTTTCAGCGACATCACCATCAGCGCCGGGATCATCCCCAGCCCGACCAGCCGCAGATAATCCTGCGCCAGTGCCGCCACCTCGGGCCGCTGACCCAGCGCGATCAGGATCGGTTCCGAGTACCAGAACAACGGATAGCAAATCATCCCGAAGAGGATCGAGAGCCACAGCCCCATCCGCGCCACCCGGCGCACCTGCACCTCATCGCCCTGGGCACTGGCGGCGGCGACCATCGGCATCACCGCCTTGGCAAAGCCCGATCCCAGAATGAAGATGACGAAAAAGCTGGACGATCCCAGCACCCCCGCCGCCAGCGGCAAGACACCGTACCAGCCCAACATGACCGTATCGGTGACATGCAGGCCGAATTGTGCAAGCTGACTGCCGATCAGCGGCGCACCAAGGGCGAGCAGCGCACGGGCGTGACCCGCCGCCGAAAGCGTGGGCTGGAGAGGTTTCACAGAGGACATGCCCAACCCTTACGCCTGCCCGCAGCGCGGCGCAAGGTCGCAGGAAAAGGGGCGCGGCCACGCCCCCCGCGGTCGTGATGCGTGCCCTCAGCCCTTGCGCAGAACCGGATGCATCGCCGTATCGAGGATATGCCCCTGCCCGCCGTTCACCTGCGACGCATGGCCCACGATCAGCGGATCGACCTCGCCGATCACCGCCTTGTCCTTGCCGGGGTAGTCGACCGTGGACAGGAAATGCCGCATGCAATTCAGCCGCGCCCGCTTTTTGTCATTCGACTTGACGATGGTCCAGGGCGCATCGGCGGTGTCGGTGTAGAAGAACATCGCCTCTTTCGCCTCGGTATAGTCATCCCATTTGTCGAGCGAGGCTTTGTCGATCGGCGACAGCTTCCACATCTTCAGCGGGTCGGTTTCGCGCGACTTGAAGCGGGCCATCTGCTCATCCCGCGTCACCGAGAACCAGTATTTGTACAGGCGGATGCCCGAGCGCACCAACATCCGCTCCAGTTCAGGAACCTCACGCATGAATTCCAGATATTCCGAGGGTGAGCAAAAGCCCATCACCCGTTCCACCCCGGCGCGGTTGTACCAACTGCGGTCGTAAAAGACCATTTCCCCCGCCGTCGGCAGATGGTTGATATAGCGCTGAAAGAACCACTGGCCCTTTTCGGTCTCGGTCGGCTTGGTCAGGGCAACCACCCGGGCGTAACGGGGGTTCAGATGCTCCATGAAGCGCTTGATCGTGCCGCCCTTGCCGGCGGCATCGCGCCCCTCCATCAGCACCACGAATTTCTGCCCCGTGTCCTGCGCCCAAATCTGCACCTTGAGCAATTCGGCCTGTAGCCGCGCCTTTTCCGCCTCATATTCCTTACGCGCCATCGGGCGTGCATAGGGGTAGTGACCGCTCTCAAACACCCGGGCGATGGTTGCATCGGTCACGGGGAAACGGCGCGGGCCTTTCGGCGTGGCGGCGGCGGTTTCGCCCCCGGCGGCAGGCTGACCCGCCCCGGCTTCGGGCGCGTTTTCGGGCTCGGTTTGCGGGCTGGACACAGCCCCCCCTTCGGCGGAGGTCGTGGCGGCAACGGCGTCAGCGGACAAAGCGGCGGCGGCGTCTTTCATACGGTCTCCCTTCTTTCTGGATCGCCAATGGGCTTATCAGAAAGGGCCTGTCCCCGCCTTGATCCGCATCAACACTTGCCAGAGTTCCCCAAGAGGCATTGCGGCCCGCCACGTCTGGGGTACGATGGCGCCGCAACAGGAGTGCCCCAACATGCTGACCCTCTATGGCGTCTACCGTTCCCGCGCGCTGCGCCCGCTCTGGCTTTTGGCCGAGGCGCAGGTGCCCTTTACCCATGTGCCGGTGATTCAGGCCTATCGCCTGAACGATCCCAAGGCGGCGGACGCGCCGCTGAACACCTCGACCCGGGCCTTTCTGGACGTGAACCCCATCGGCCAGATCCCCGCGCTGCGCGACGGGCCGCTGTTGTTGACCGAGAGCCTGGCAATTTGCCTGCATATCGCGCGCAAACACGGGGGGAAACTGGGTCCGGCCAATGATGATGAAGCGAGCCTGATGGAAAACTGGGCGCTGTTCGCCGCCACCTCGATCGAGGGCGCGGCCATCGAGATCCTCTATACCTATCGGGACAAGCAACAGGATACGCCGACCGGTCAGGGCATCCTGCGGATCGCCGCTGAAAAGCTGCGCCGCCCGCTCGCGCGGCTGGAGGCGCATCTGACGGGGCAAGACTGGCTCTTGAACCGCTTTACCGTCGCCGATGTCGTGGTCGAGGAATGCCTGCGCTATGGGCAGGCCTATGCGCCGCTCTTGGCAGACTTTCCGGCCGTGGCGCGCTGGATGGCGGCCTGTCAGGCCCGCCCGGCCTTTCAAGAAGTCTGGGCACGCCGTAACGGCGAACCAGAATAGCCTGAAAGCTGGTGCGGCCCCCAGGGGCCGCACCGTCGCAAGGGGTCAGCCCCGCGCCTGATGGATCAGGGTCATGATCTCTTTGGCCGCGGCCGGGATATTGGTACCCGGCCCAAAGATTGCCTTGACCCCGGCCTTCTTGAGATAGTCGTAATCCTGTTGTGGAATGACGCCGCCGCAGATCACGATGATGTCGCCCGCGCCGCGCTCTCGCAGCGCCTCGATCAGTTTCGGCGCCAGCGTCTTGTGTCCCGCCGCCTGCGATGAGATGCCGACGATATGCACATCGTTGTCAATGGCATCCTGCGCCGCCTCTTCCGGGGTCTGGAACAGCGGCCCCACATCGACGTCAAAGCCAATATCGGCAAAGGCGGTGGCGATCACCTTGGCGCCGCGATCATGGCCATCCTGACCCATCTTGACGACCAGCATGCGGGGGCGGCGCCCCTCGACCTCGGCAAAGGCCTCGACATCCTTCTGGATCGCCTCCAAGCCGGCATCGCCCTCATAGGCGGCACCGTAGACCCCGGCGAGCGTCTTGACCTCTGCCCTGTGGCGACCGAATTCCTTTTCCATGGCGTCCGAAATCTCTCCGACCGAGGCCCTTGCGCGGGCGGCTTCGACTGCGGCCTCGAGCAGGTTGCCCCCCTCGGCGGCGCGGCGGCTGAGTTCGGCAAGGGCGGCCTGCGCCTTTGCCTCATCGCGGCCCGCACGGGTCGCGCGCAGGCGGGCCATCTGGCTGTCGCGCACCGCCATGTTATCAA
>CALLZQ010000835.1 GCA_937858255.1 uncultured Tabrizicola sp. | reverse complement strand
GCCCCGGCGGCCGGGGGCGGCGGTAGCCCGGCTTGGTGCCCTGCCCCGCCGCCGGATGCCAAAGGGCCGTCAATCGCGCATCGGCCGTATCGGCCAGGGCGGTAATACTGCGCGCCGCCACCTGGGCATCGCTGAGAACCGCGTTGTAGATGGCGATGTCGCCAAAGGCCCCGCTCATCGCCGAGCCCGGGTCATTGGCTGAGGTCCAGGCCCCCTGGCTCTGGCCAAAGACCAGATTGCCGGTGCCGCCAAAGCTCACCCCCGGCTGATTGGTCACGCTGCCCTTGAACACCCCGTCCAGATAAAAGCGGTAAACCCCGCTGGCGCTGTCGCGGCTGAGGGTCAGGCGATGCACCCCGCCATCCATCAACTCGTCACGGTCGATCCCCGTCCATTCCGCCCCGAGACCATTGCCATTCTGCACGATCACGAACAGAGCCCCGAAATTCACGTCCCAGAGCTGCAGATCGAGGCTGATCCCCGAGGCGTTGTCCGGGCGAAATGAGACGATACGCTGCTCATGCGTGATGCTGCTGTCGAATTGCAGCACCATGTCGATGGTGAAATTCGCCGCGAGGGGTGCCTGCCCGTCCAGACGCAGCGACTGTACCTGACCGCCGGTATTATCGATCCGGGTCATGACCAAGGCAGGCAGTTCAGCCCCGGGCGCCGAGCCAAACAGCGAGTCATTCCCCGCCCCGCCCCGGATCGTGTCGTTGCCAAGGCCGCCGTCGAGATAATTGGCAATGGTATTGCCGGTGATCTGGTCATTGCCCTCGCCACCGCGGGCATTCTCGATCGCCACGCCATTGGCGATGGTATAGCCGCCGGTGACATAGCTGCGGCCCCCGCGCGGCTCCATCACATAGGACAGATAGCCGCCGCCGCCCTCGGCCACCTGCAAGCTCGCCGCCCGCAGATCGATGACGCTGTTCCAGCCGGTAGCGGAAAAATCGATGATATCGGCGCCGCCGGTATCCCAGATGCAGCGCAGCGCATCGGCGATTCCATAGACCGTATTGCCCTGCGCAAAGCTGGTATTGGCGCCGTAAAGATATTGCAGCGCTGCAATATCGAGGGCCATGAAGCTGGGCTGGGCGGCGGCAAAGATCAGATCGGGGGCCAGCGGGTAGTTCAGCTGGGCATAGGTCATCATCGAGAACAGGCCGGTATTCAGCCCGAAGTCGCCGGGCGAGTTTTCCCCCGTCACCCCGGGAAAAACTGCCGTGCCGTTATGGGTATGCTCGAGCCCCATCGCGTGACCGATCTCATGGATCAGCACGTCGTTATTGGCCGCGGTCACATTCAGATATTCGCTGTCGATGACGATGATCGAGGGCGAGAAACTGCTGGGGTAATCGGCATAGCCCGCCCAGCCGCCCGGCACCTCTTCGACCTTGTGGAACAGGATGGTGTAGGATTGGGTGGCGCTGACCTCGGTAAAAGTCAGCGGCAGAAAGCTGGAGATATGGTCAAAGGCCGCGCGGGCTGCCGCCTGATCGGCCGCCGTCGCCGCCGAGGTGGTATCCGATCCGCCGATATAGGCGCCCTTGTCGGTCGGTGTGCCCGCCGGCGCGAAGGCATAGGTCAGGGCGGTTCCCGGCCATTTCACCCCGCGCACCAGCCCATCAACCAGCGCGCCCAGCCCCGTTCCGGGCGGTCCCACCGGATCGGATCCGGCCTGATCGAGTGTCGCTTGCAGGCTGTCGCACAAAATGCACATCGGCGAACCCCGTCCTCTGCCTCAAATTTCCTGATCCCGGGCAGAGCCTAGCGGCCCGGCCCGGCCCTGCCAAGTCTGGTATCGCCGGCATTTGACCGGTCGGCGGCAGGACGTCACAAAGACGCCTGCCCCCGCTCAGAGCAGGAAATCGCCCGCCGTCAGCGGCGGCCCGCCCGTCAGCTCCAACACCCAGTCCGCGATACGGTCGCCATTCTGATCGCCGATCAAGAGGCCGCCTCCGGCGAAGTAGAAGAAGGATTTCGCTCCGCCGCCGACCAGCCCCGCCGTGCCGTTAAAGCTGGTGCCCAGCGCGCGCAGATCGATATGGTCGGCACCGGGTGTGAAATCGGTGATCACATCCCGCGCGACCCCAATACCGATCGCTGCCGCGCTGGCAAAGACAAAGACATCGGCCCCCGGCCCGCCCGACCCGACGTCGCGCCCGACACCGGCATGAACTGTATCATTGCCAACCCCGCCAAAGGCCTGGTTGCGGCCGGCCCCAGCAAGGACGACATCATTGCCGGCGCCGCCGCCGATGAAATCATTGCCCAGACCGGCGTAGATGGTGTCATTGCCCTCTGCGCCCAGCACAGTGTCATTTCCAGCACCGCCGGCGGCCAAATCCCCACCGGCACTGGTATAGATCACGTCATCGCCATCATGGCCAAACAACTGGTTGCGCCCGGCGCTGCCATAGATCGTGTCGCTGCCCGACCCGCCCTGCACGGTGTCGTCGCCCAGACCGGCATAGATGACATTCGCCCCGGCACTGCCATAGATCACATCATTCCCGGCCCCGCCGCCGACGTCGTCATTCCCCAGACCGGCATAGATCGTGTCATTGCCCTCATCGCCGCGCACGGTGTCATTGCCCGCGCCGCCGCCGATGAAATCAGCGCCGGCACCGCCCTCGATCCTGTCGTCGCCCTCTTCGCCATACAGCGCATCCCGCCCGTCGCTGCCATGGATCTGATCCGCACCGGCCCCACCGGTCACCGTATCATCGCCCAGACCGCCATAGAGCGTGTCATCGCCCCCCCGGCCCTGCACAACGTCATTGCCCGCGCCGCCACCAATGAAATCGGC
>CALLZQ010000834.1 GCA_937858255.1 uncultured Tabrizicola sp. | reverse complement strand
AGTGGCTGCGGTTGTGTCGGTTGAAGAGACCCCGATTGAGCCGGTTTGGGTGATGCCGCAGGGCGCCCCCATCGGCCTGCGCGCTAAGATGTGGCTGGACTATCAGAACGACGTCAAGGTCTCGGACGTGCAGCTCGCCGCGCGTGAGGGCTATGTCTCGGTCGAACATACCAAGCGCTATACCACGTTGGGCATGGCCACGGATCAGGGAAAACTCAGCAATATCAACGGACTTGCGGTGCTTGCTGATAGCTTGGGTGCAGCGATCCCCTCTGTCGGGACCACCACGTTCCGCCCGCCCTATACGCCGGTTCCCATCGGTGCATTGGCCGGTGAAGCGCGGGGCGAGATCTTCCAACCGCTGCGCCGCACGCCAATGCACGACTGGCACGAAAAGAACGGCGCGTATTTTGAGCCGGTGGGCTATTGGCGCCGGCCCTATTGCTTCCCCCGCGCCGGTGAGACGCATGAACAGGCCGTACATCGTGAGGTGAAGAACACCCGGCAAAACGTTGGTTTGCTTGACGCATCGACGCTGGGCAAGATCATCGTCAAGGGGCCGGATGCGGGTCGCTTCCTCGACATGCTCTATACCGGCGTCATGTCCACGCTGCCCATCGGCAAGTGCCGCTATGGCCTGATGTGCAACGAACAGGGTTTCCTGTCCGATGACGGCGTGGTGGCGCGGATCGACGAAGATACTTGGCTTTGTCATACCACCTCGGGCGGGGCCGACCGTATCCACGCCTGGATGGAGGATTGGCTGCAATGCGAATGGTGGGATTGGCAGGTATTTACCGCCAATGTCACCGAGCAATATGCCCAGGCGCGGAAGTTGCTGGAAAAACTTGGCGGGATGGATGTCTCGAAAGAGACCTTGCCCTTCATGCAATGGGCCGATGGGACGCTGGGCGGTTTCCCGGTGCGGGTTTATCGCATCTCGTTCTCGGGCGAACTCAGCTATGAAATCGCTGTGCCCGCAAGCCATGGCGCGGCCTTTTGGCAGGCCTGTCTGGCTGCCGGCGCCGATCTGGGTGTGATGCCCTATGGCACCGAAGGTTTGCATATCATGCGGGCCGAAAAGGGCTTTATCATGATCGGGGATGAGACCGATGGTACGGTGATCCCGCAGGATCTTGGCCTTGGCTGGGCGATTTCCAAGAAGAAGGCCGATTACCTCGGTAAACGCGGGCAGGAACGCAGTTTCCTCGCCAGCCCGGACCGCTGGCAACTGGTTGGGTTTGACCGGCTGGATGGCGGCGTCATCCCGGACGGCAGCTATATCGTTGCGCCTGGTCAGAATGACAAAGGTCAGGGCAATGTGCAGGGCCGCGTCACCTCGACCTATTTCTCGCCGACGCTTGGGCGCGGGATTGCCATGGGGCTGTTGAAACAAGGGCCTTCGCGGATGGGTGAGGTGGTGGAGTTCACCGACGGCAAGGGCGGTCTGATCAAGGCCAAGGTGGTCAGCCCGGTATTCTATGACCCGGAGGGGGAAAAGCAGAATGTCTGATCCGGTTTCGGCGCTGAAAGGCGCGCAATATCAGGGCTTTGCGACGGTTCGTGAGATCGGGCCCCTGGGCATGATCACGCTGCGGGCCAAACCCGGCACGCCGGGGCTGGCCGAGGCGGTGCAGGCGGCGACCGGCTGTGTCTTGCCGGCGCAGCGGCGGATCGTTCATGCCGGCGGGCGCTCTGTGGGCTGGATGAGTCCCGATGAATACCTGCTGATCGTGCCCTATGCCGAGGTGGGCGCGACCCTTGCGGCCATCCGAACAGCCTTTGGCGCAGCGCATCATCTGGCGGTCGATGTCTCGGATGCGCGGGCGGTGTTCCGCATCGAGGGGGCGGCAGCCGATCAGGTGCTGCGCAAGCTCTCGCCTGTCGATTTCGACCGGCTCGAGGCGGGCGAATTGCGCCGCAGCCGCGCGGCACAGGTGGCGGCGGCTTTCTGGGCGGATGAGGCCGGGTTCACGCTGGTCTGCTTCCGCTCGGTCGCGGGTTATGTGATGGGCTTGCTGCGTCATTCAGCAATGCCGGGCAGTGAGCTGTAAAGCGGCGGCGGGGGGCTATGCCCCCCCCCAGATATGTCGATAGACGAAAGGCTTAGAGGCTGATCATGCGGCGAATATCCGCAGGGGTCGCGCCTTCGGCTCGGTACTTTGACAGCGCGCGGGCATCGTCGCGTTTGGCAAGGCGCTTGCCCTGATCATCGCGGATCAGGCGATGATGGTGGTAGGCGGGGGTTGGCAAGCCCAGCAGGCGTTGGAGGAGGACATGGATCGCTGTCGCCTCAAACAGATCGGCGCCGCGGGTGACTTCGGTCACACCTTGATGGGCGTCGTCGAGGGTGACAGCGAGGTGATACGAGGTGCCGATATCCCGGCGCGCAAGAACGATATCTCCAATGGTTTCAATCATCTCTTCCCGAGATTTCATGTGATCTCCGAAGAATTCGCCGTTGTCAGTGAACGCAATTCCGCCTGTCATTGCCACCGCGCGGGCCATGTTCAGGCGAAGGGCGCCGGTGGCATGGCCGGCATGGCGGCAGGTGCCGGGGTAAATCGGGCCATCGGGGCCGATCAGGGGCGCACCCTCTTGCGGGGCCGAGAGGGCGGCACGGATGTCGCCCCGGGTACAGTTGCAAAAATAGGTGACGCCCATTTCGCCAAGGCGTGCAAGCGCCGCCGCATAGGCGGGGGCGCGTGTGGACTGGCGCAGCACCGGCTGGTCCCCCCGCCGGCCCCGCCCGGCCCGGTCGGCGTAGATTGCCCCCCCCGATTCCCGCGTGCCGCGGGCGGGGGCGAGATC
>CALLZQ010000833.1 GCA_937858255.1 uncultured Tabrizicola sp. | reverse complement strand
GTCATCGAACGACAGGGTGTCGAGGACCATCAGCCGCGTGCCCGTCAGCGAATGGCCGCGCAGGTCGGGCGCCCGCGTGCCCCCCAGTGCGGCAAAGAGCAGGGCGCAATCCTCGACTGTATGGGCCAGGGGGCCGACGGTATCGAAGCGCTCGCAGAGCGGCACGACGCCCTTGCACGACAGCCGCCCGAGCGAGGTCTTCAGCCCCACCAGATCGTTCCACGCCGCCGGGATCCGAACGGATCCGCCGGTGTCAGAGCCGATGGCGGCGGGGGCAAGGCCGAAGGCGACCGAGGTGGCCCCGCCCGAGGTGGACCCGCCGGCCACTGCCGCGTCATCGTTGATGCAAGGGGGCGTCGCGGTGACGGGGTTCAGCCCCAGCCCGGAGAAGGCCAGTTCCGACAAATGGGTTTTGCCAAGGCAAACCGTGCCTTGCAGGGTTGCGGCGCGCAACACCTCAGCATCTGCCTGTGGCACCCGGCCCTTGAGCAGGGCCGAGCCGGCCTCGGTCTCGCGCCCGGCAGTGTCGACATTGTCCTTCCAGCTGATCGGCACCCCGTCCAGCGGGCCGCGCCGCATCCCGGCCCGGGCGCGGCTGGTGGCGGCCATCGCCTCGGCCCGGCTGCGGTTGGGCATGACGCGGGCATAGATGCGGTCGCGCAGCGGGTGGCGGTCGATGGCGTCAAGCTGCATCTCGCAGAGCGAGACCGGGTTGATCCGCCCCGCCTCGATCTCGGCGCCGAGTTCGGCGGCGGTCATGTTCGCCCAGGTTTTCGACATGGTTGCCCTCTTGCGCCAAGGGCCATCGCGGCCCGATGACGCGAGGGTAGCGGCACGGCGGCGCATGGACAATCCCGCCCGTTGCGCCATATTCGCGGCCATGGAACATGACACTGATATCGTGATCGCGGGCGGGGGGCTGAACGGCCCCGCCCTGGCCTTGGCGCTGGCAAGTGGGGAGCTGCGGGTGACGGTGGTCGATGCCCGGCCGGCCGAAACCCGCGCCGAGGCCGGGTTCGACGGGCGGGCCTATGCGCTGGCCCTCGCCTCGCGCCGGTTGTTGGGGGTGATCGGGGTCTGGCCGCGCGTGGCCGATCTGGCCCAGCCGATGCGGCTGATCAAGGCCAGCGACGGGCGGGCTGGAGAGGGCGCCTCGCCCTTTTTCCTCGAATTCGACAGTGCCGAGATCGAGGAAGGTCCGATGGGCTATATGCTGGAGGATCGGCACCTCTACCGGGCCTTTCTCGAGGCGATGGCGGCCGAGCCGAAGATCACGCTGATCTCGGGAGACAGCGTGGTGGCGCAAGCGCCCGAGGTGCAGGGCGTGGCGGTGACGCTGGGATCGGGCCGAGTGCTGCGGGCGCGGCTGCTGGTCGGCTGTGACGGGCGCGGGTCGGGCGTGGCCGCGCGCGCGGGCATTCGCCGTCAGGGCTGGGGCTATGGCCAGACGGCGCTGGTGACGGCGATCTGGCATGAAAAGGATCACGAGGGCACGGCGCAGCAATTTTTCACGCCCGGGGGGCCGCTGGCAATCTTGCCGCTGAAGGGCGGGCACCATTCCTCGATCGTCTGGAGCGAGAGCGAGGCGGCGGCGCAGGCCATTCAGGCGTTGGACGATGAGGGCTATCTGGCGGCGCTGCGGCCCCGCTTTGGCGATCATCTGGGCGAGATTGCGCTGGCCGGCGCGCGGTTCACCTATCCGTTGAGCCTGTCTCTGGCTGAGCGGTTCGTGGCGCCGCGGGTGGCGCTGGTGGGCGATGCGGCGCATGGGGTGCATCCGATTGCCGGGCAGGGGCTGAACCTTGGCCTGCGCGATGTGGGGGCCCTGGCCGAGGTGGTGATCGAGGCGGCACGGCGGGGTGAGGATATCGGCGCGATTGACGTGCTGGAGCGGTATCAGACCTGGCGGCGGTTTGATGCAACCGCGCTGGCGCTGGGGATGGATGCGGTCAACCGGCTGTTTTCGAATGATAACCCCTTGTTGCGGCTGGGGCGCGATCTGGGGCTGGGGCTGGTGTCGCGCCTGCCGGGGCTGCGGCGCGGGTTCCAGCGGCAGGCGGCGGGCCTGACCGGCGATCTGCCGCGGTTGCTGGCCGGGCAACCGATCTGAGCAGGTGTTGAAGCGGGGAGCCGCCTTGGGGGGCATCGAGCCCCCGCGCGGCGGCGCTGCCGCGGCCCGGCGGGATCAGTCGGCCAGATGCGCGCGGAAGGCGGTCACGACCTCTTCATAGACCGCGCGCTTGAAGGGCACGATCGAGGCAATCATTTCGGCGGCGCCAATCCATTTCCACGCGGAAAACTCGGGGTGTTCGCGGGCGATGGTTACCTGATCATCCTGCCCCAGATAGCGAAACAGGAACCATTTCTGCTTTTGCCCCCGAAACTTGCCCTTCCAGACCTTGCCCAGCAGATCGGGCGGCAGGTCATAGGTCACCCAGCCATGGGTCTTGCCAATGAATTCGACCAGATCGCGGGTGATGCCGGTTTCCTCCCATAGCTCGCGATAGGCGGCCTCGCGCGGCTTTTCACCCTCATCAATGCCGCCTTGCGGCATTTGCCAGGCTGGCACCGGGCTGTCGATGCGCTGACCGGCCCAGATCTGGCCGGCGGGGGTGATCAGCATCACACCCACGCAGGGGCGATAGGGGAGCGTCTGGGGATCAGGGGTCATTAGGGTGCCGGCAATGCTGGGGCGGGCGGCGGGGCGCGCCCGCCGCCGCGCGAGATCAGGGCTTGACGCCGACAACGGCCAGACCGCGAATGATATCAACGGCATAGGCCAGCTGATAATCCTCATCCCGCAGCTTGGCGGTTTCCTCGGTGCGGGCGCGTTCCTCTTCCAGCAGCTTGCGCTCATCCTCGGTCATCGAGTCATTCGACAGGACGCCGCGCAGATCGGCCTCGGAGGTCTGGCGACGGGCGGCGCTGGTGTCCTCTTCGGGCTTGGCCTCGGCATTGGGGTCGCGGGTCGGCTGGTTCACCACGATGTCGGGCATCACCCCCAGCGCCTGAATCGAGCGGCCCGAGGGGGTGTAATAGCGTGCCGTGGTCAGGCGCATCGCGGTCCCATTGCGCAGCTTGACGATGGTCTGGACCGAGCCCTTGCCAAAGGTCTTGGTGCCGACGACGATGGCGCGGCGATGGTCCTGCAACGCCCCCGAGACGATTTCCGAGGCTGAGGCAGAGCCGCCGTTGACCAGAACCACCACCGGTTTGCCCTCGGTCAGATCGCCGGGGGTCGCGTTCACCCGCTCGCCATCGCCGGCGCTGCGACCCCGGGTCGAGACGATCTCGCCCTTGTCGAGGAAGGCATCCGACACAAGGATCGCCTGATCGAGCAAGCCACCCGGGTTGTTGCGCAGGTCGATCACAAAGCCATCGACATTGGCCATGCCGCCCAGCGCCTCGACCTCTTTCTTCAGGTTCTCCTCCAGCCCCGGATAGGTCTGGTTGTTGAAGGTAGAGATGCGCAGCACCACGGTCTTGCCGACGCTGCGCGACCTGACGGCAGTCAGCTTGATGGTGTCGCGGATGATCGAGACGTCAAAGGGGTCGTCGACGCCCTTGCGCACCACGGTGATGATGATCTCGGATCCGACCGGGCCGCGCATCTTTTCCACGGCGTCGTCGAGCGACAAGCCAAGGACGGATTCGCCATCGACATGGGTGATGAAATCGCCCGCCTCGATCCCGGCCTCATCCGCCGGGGTGCCATCCATGGGCGAGACCACCTTGATAAAGCCGTCTTCCTGCGTCACCTCGATACCGAGGCCGCCAAATTCGCCCCGGGTCTGCACCTGCATGTCATTGGTATCATCGGCCGAGAGGAAGTTGGAATGCGGGTCGAGCGAGGTGAGCATGCCGTTGATCGCGGCCTCGATCAGCTTTTGGCTGTCCACTTCCTCGACATATTGGGCGCGGACCCGCTCAAAGACATCGCCGAAAAGGTCGAGCTGTTCGTAGACATTGGCGTTGCGGGCGTTTTCCTGTGCGATCAGGGGGCCAGCAACCTGCGTTGACAGCACCACCCCGGCCACCGTCCCGCCCAGAACGGCCATTGCGACTTTCTTCATAGCGTCGTCCTATTCCTTCAATGCGGCGAACCATTCGGTCGGGTCGACCGGGTCTGCACCCTTTCTGAGTTCCATATAAAGCGTCTCTGATCCCTGGACGCCACCACCTTCTTGCGCCGAGGCCAGGAAGTCGGCCACGCCCGGCTCTCCCCCGCCCATCAGGCCAAGGGGGGCACCGGCGGCCAGAACCTCGCCCACCTCGCCATAAACCGGGTCTAGCCCGGCCAAGATCAGAAGATAGCCCGCGCCCGGCTCCAGCACGATCACATTTCCGTAGTCGAGCAGCGGGCCGAGGTAACGCAAGGTTGCAGGCCAGGGCGCCGTCACCAGCGCGCGCGGACGGGTGGCAAGCGTCACGCCGGGGCGGCGGACTCCGGCGGCATCGGCCTCATTCGGCAGCCGCAAGAGGGTGCCCAGAACCGGCAGGGCCAGCCGGCCCTTGGCCTCCAGAAACTCTTGCGGCTGATAGTCGTCGAGCGTCAGGCCGGCGGCAAAAGCCTCGAGCGTATCGGCGCTTTCCAACAGGCCGCGCAGGGTCTCGGGGTCTTCGGTAAAGCGTTTGGGCAGTTCGGTGCGGTCGGAAATCGCCTGGCTGAGGGCGGTGCGCGCCTCTTGCGCGGTGGCCAGACCGCTGGCGAGGGTTTCGCCCGCCGCCTGTTGCAGCGCGCGCAGGTCCTGAAGCTCGGTCAGTTCGGCGCGCAGGTGGTCAGCCTCGGCCTGCAAGGCGGGCGTCACATCGGCCAGCATCATCGCCGAGCGCACGGTGCCAAGCGGGCCCGAGGGGTGCAAGAGCAGCAGCGGGCCGGGGCGCGATTCCAGCTGGCTGAGAACGCCGAGGAGTTGCGCCACCTCATCCCGTTTGGCCTTGAATTGCAGATCGAGCGTCGCCTCGCGCAGATGGGCCTGACGCAGCGCCTCACGCAAGGCCGCAAGCCCGTCTTCATAGGCGCGGATGGTCAGGGTCAGGGCCGATACCCGGTCGCGGGCGGTTTCGGCCTGTTGCAGTGAGGCAACCGCCTGTTGCAGATCGGCCGAGGCGCGGGCGGCCTGCTCGCTCACCGTTTCGCCTGCTGCGGGCAGGGCGAGGAGGAAGGTCAGGGCGAGCGCGGCGGCGGTGCGGATCATTGCAGCAGCGATTGTCCGGTCATTTCGGGCGGCTGGGGCAGGCCCATCAGTTGCAGGAGTGTCGGTGCCAGATCGGCCAGACGCCCGCCCGCGCGCAGCGTGACGCCCTTAGGCCCGCCAAACAGGATTACAGGCACCGGGTTCACGGTATGGGCGGTGTGGGGGCCATTGGTGACCGGATCCCACATCTGTTCGCAATTGCCATGATCGGCGGTCACGATCATCGCCCCGCCAACGGCCCGCAGGGCCGCAACCGCGCGGCCAAGGCCGGTATCCACCGCCTCGCAGGCCTTGATTGCCGCCTCTAGCACGCCGGTATGGCCCACCATGTCGGGGTTGGCAAAGTTCACCACGATCAGATCGTATTGCTTTTCAATTGCTTGCACGAGCTGGTCGGCCACCTCGGGCGCGGACATTTCGGGTTGCAGGTCATAGGTCGCGACCTTGGGCGATTTCGGCATGAAGCGGTCTTCTCCCGGGAAGCTGACCTCGCGCCCACCATTCAGGAAAAAGGTGACATGGGGGTATTTCTCGGTCTCGGCCAGACGGAACTGGCTGCGTCCCTGGGCCGAAACCCATTCGCCAAGGCAGTTGACGATCACCCGCTTGGGGAAGGCGGTGGTCATATAGGTGCTGTGGGCATCGGAATATTCGACCATCCCCAAGAGCGCGGACCAAGCAGGGCGAGGGCCGGTCTCGAATGCGGCAAAGTCCGGCGCGCCGATGGCGGCAAGGATTTCGCGTGCCCGGTCGGCGCGGAAGTTCAGGCAGAAGAATCCGTCGCCATCCTTGGCCCCGGCATAGCCGCCGATCACGGCGGGTTCGATGAATTCGTCGGTCTTGCCGGCGGCATAGCTGGCGGCGACGGCGGCCTCGGCGCTGTCTGCCGGGGCGCCCTCCCCCTGCACCATCGCGGCATAGGCGCGCGAGACCCGCTCCCACCGGTTGTCACGGTCCATGGCCCAATAGCGGCCGATGACGGTGGCGACCCGGGCGCCCTCGGGCAAGGCGGCGGTCAGCGTGGCGACAAAGCCCGCCGCGGAAGAGGGCGCGACGTCGCGCCCGTCGGTAATGGCATGCAGCGCCACCGGCACCCCGGCCGCGGTGATCGCCCGGCAGGCGGCAATGACATGGTTGATATGCCCATGCACCCCGCCGTCCGAGACGACGCCCATCAGATGCGCGGTGCCGCCCTGCGCCTTTACCGCGCGGATAAAGGCGATCAGCGCCTCATTGCTGGCAGAGCTGCCATCCTCGACCGCCAGATCGATGGCGCCCAGATCCATCGCCACCACCCGACCGGCGCCGATATTGGTATGGCCCACCTCGGAATTGCCCATCTGCCCGCGCGGCAGCCCCACGTCGGGGCCAAAGGTGGTCAGCGTCGCATGGGGGCAGGTCGCCATCAGCGCGTCAAAGGTCGGGGTATGGGCCAAAGCAGGCGCATTATATTCCGGCGTCGGTCCGATGCCCCAGCCGTCGAGGATGCACAGCACCACGGGTTTCGGAACAGAAGTCATCGGCAGCCTCGCAAAATGTGTCGCGCTGTTGATAGCGGCTGCGGGGCAGCGGGGCAACTGTGGCAGACCCGGCCCTGCCGGGATTTGCCTTGCATCCTGTTGCCGCTAGATCGCAGACTTG
>CALLZQ010000832.1 GCA_937858255.1 uncultured Tabrizicola sp. | reverse complement strand
AGGGGCTGGAACGCCTTGGCGCCGCCGGCCGCGCGCGGGCACGGGCGCGGGTGGTTGGCGTGACCGGCTCGGTCGGCAAGACCTCGACCAAGGAAATGCTGCGTGCGCTGCTGGCCGGGCAGGGCCGCGTCCATGCCGCCGAGGCGAGCTATAACAACCATTGGGGGGTGCCGCTGACACTCGCCCGTCTGCCACAGGATGCCGATTTCGCCGTGATCGAGATCGGCATGAACCACCCGGGTGAAATCGCGCCGCTCTCGCGGCTCGCCCGGCCCCATGCGGTGATGATTACCACTGTGGCGCCGGCCCATCTGGAGGCTTTCGACTCGATCGAAGGGATCGCGGTCGAAAAGGCCTCGATCGTTGCCGGGCTGGAACCGGGCGGGACTGCGGTGCTGAATGCCGACCTTGAAACGACGCCGATCCTGACCGGGGCCGCCCGTGCCGCTGGCGCCCGCATCGTGCTGTTTGGTGCCGATGAGGGGGCCGATTACCGGCTGACCAGCGCGCGCCTGACCGATGAGGCGACGGTGGTGCAGGCCATGCGCGGCGGGCAGCCGCTGTTGTTCAAGATCCGCAGCCCGGGCCGGCATTTCGCGCTGAACGCCCTTGGCGCGCTGGCGGTGGCCGAGGCGCTGGGGGCCGATCCGGCGATTGCCGCCTGTGACATTGGCGCCTGGACCCCGCCGGGCGGGCGCGGCGCGCGCGAGGCGATCCGGCTGGATGTTGTGGATGAGACGGCCTTTCACCTGATCGACGATGCCTTTAACGCCAATCCGGCCAGCATGGCCGCCAGCCTCGATGTCCTGATTGCCGCGCAGCCGCAAGACGGGGTGGGGCGGGTCGGCGCCGGCCGGCGCATCGCCATTCTGGGTGAGATGCTGGAACTGGGGCCGACCGAGCTGGAACTTCATGCCAAGATCGCCCGCCATCCGGGGCTGTCGGCCGTGACCACCATCCATTGCGTCGGCCGCCGGATGAAGGCGCTGCACGCCGCCCTGCCGCGCGGGCAACGCGGCGAATGGGTAGAAGAGGCCGCGGCCCTGATCCCGCATCTGCGCCATTTCATCGACGCGGGCGATATCGTGCTGGTCAAGGGGTCCAAGGGATCAAAGGTCAGTATCCTCGTTGACGCGCTGCGCAAAATGGGCCAAGGCCCCGCCCCAAAAGAAGGGACAGAGTAAATGTTGTATCTGCTGACCGAGTTCTCGACGGGGGGGGATGTCTTCAACCTCTTCCGCTATATCACCTTTCGCGCCGGCGGGGCGTTCCTGACGGCACTGGTGTTCGGGTTTCTCTTCGGTCGCCCGCTGATCAACATCCTGCGGCGCAAGCAGGGCAAGGGCCAGCCGATCCGCGATGACGGCCCGCAGACCCATTTCGCCAAGGCCGGCACGCCGACCATGGGAGGGCTGCTGATCCTGTCGGCGCTGTTCTTCTCGACCCTGATGTGGGCGCGGCTGGATAATCCCTATGTCTGGATCATCCTTTTGGTGACGATGGCCTTTGGCCTGATCGGCTTTGCCGACGACTATGCCAAAGTGACCAAGCAAAACACCAAGGGCGTGTCGGGCAAGGTGCGGTTTTCTCTGGGTCTTGCCATCGCGGCACTGGCGAGCTTTGCCGCATCGAGCTTTCATCCGGCAGAACTGACCAACCAACTGGCGTTTCCGTTCTTCAAGGATGCGCTGTTGAACCTGTGGTGGTTCTTTATCCCCTTTGGCATGGTGGTGATTGTCGGCGCCGCCAATGCGGTGAACCTGACCGATGGCCTTGACGGGCTGGCCATCATGCCGGTGATGATCGCCGCCACGACCTTTGGCATCATCGCCTATGTGGTTGGTAACTATAACTATACTCAATACCTGGGCGTGCATTTCGTCCCCGGCACGGGCGAGATCCTGATCTTTACCGCTGCCCTCGCCGGGGGCGGCCTCGGCTTCCTGTGGTACAACGCCCCCCCCGCCGCCGTGTTCATGGGGGATACCGGCAGCCTCGCCCTTGGCGGCGCGCTGGGTGCCATCGCCGTCTGCACCAAGCATGAAATCGTGCTGGCCATCGTCGGCGGCCTTTTCGTGGTCGAGGCGCTGAGCGTGATCATCCAGGTCGCCTATTTCAAGCGCACGGGCAAGCGCGTCTTCCTGATGGCGCCGATCCACCACCATTTCGAAAAAAAGGGCTGGGCCGAGCCGCAGATCGTCATCCGGTTCTGGATCATCAGCCTGATCCTGGCGCTGATCGGCCTGGCCACGCTGAAGGTGCGTTAACCGCAGGCGTGGCGCCCGCCCTCGGACGCCTCCCACCCACCCGCCCCGGCATCCGAGAGCGGGCGGGTCGCCCCGGAACCGAAGCGGCAATGCGGAAAACGCCACGATGAAGGAATCCGACCTCTATCCGCCGGTAAAGGCCTTCCTCGAAGCCCAGGGTTTCGAGGTCAAGGCCGAGGTGGGGGCGGCGGATGTCATGGCGCTGCGGCCGGGCGATCCACCGGTTATCATCGAGCTGAAAACCGCGCTGAACCTGACGCTGATCTTGCAGGGCGTGGCCCGGCAGGCACTGTTTGAGGATGTCTATCTGGCCGTGCCGCATCCGCCGAAATGGACTCACAGGTACAAGGATTTGACGGCGCTGTTGCGGCGGCTGGGGCTGGGCCTGCTGACCGTCCGGGCCGGTCGGGTCGAGGCGCATCTTGACCCCGCCCCCTATCAGCCCCGGCGCAATGCGGCCCGTGCCGGTCGGATGTTGCGTGAGTTTCAGCGGCGGCAGGGCGATCCCAATCAGGGCGGCACCACCGGAGTCAAGCGGATGACGGCCTATCGGCAAGAGGCGCTGCGCCTCGCCGCCTGTCTGGCCGAAACCGGGCCGGCCAGCCCGGCAAGCTGTGCCAGGGCAACCGGCGTGGCCCGGGCCGCGGCGATCCTGCGGGCCGATCATTACGGCTGGTTCGAGCATCCGGCGCGCGGGCTCTACGCGCTGTCCGAGGCGGGGCGGGCAGCGCTTGCGCGCGGCGGCATCTAGCGGCGGGCGCCCCAGTCGGTCGCCGCGGCCCAGCCGGTATAGGTCAGGATCAGCGCCCCCGCGGCCAGACAAAGCCCTAGGCCGCGCCCGGCTGCCGGCCCGCAGGCGCCGTCATGAATGACCAGCCCGGCCATGGCTGCCACCGGTAACGTCGTGCCTAGCCAGAGCCAGATGGCCCCGCGTACCGGGCGCAGACGTCCCCGGCAGGCTGGCCCGCGCGCGACCGCGACCATCACCGCCGCCGATGCCGTCAGAGCCGCCAGCCAGAGCCAGAGTCCTGTGACATTGGCCTGATCCGGCAGGCAGGCTCCCCGGCTGCCCTGACCGGTGAGGAACGGCAGGGCCGCCGCGACGCAGGCGAACGGCAGGGCAAAGGCCCGCAACCGCTCAAAAGGCGAAAGCACCGCCTGTTGCCCCCGGGCGAACAGCGCCGCCGCCGCCCCCAGAATCGCCCCCGCCCCCGCGATGGCGCCAGCCTGGCC
The DNA here is from genome assembly GCA_937858255.1 of uncultured Tabrizicola sp. GTDB lineage: Bacteria > Pseudomonadota > Alphaproteobacteria > Rhodobacterales > Rhodobacteraceae > Pseudotabrizicola. Next base: position 3,343 of record CALLZQ010000832.1, on the reverse strand, counting down.
GGACAGCAGGCCCGTCAGCGCCAGCCCCAATGCGCTGAGCAACAACAGCCATTTCAGCAAGGCCTGGCCCATCACTTCACCTTCCGTTCTGCATGTTTGGCCGGATGCGCAGCAGAGCTATCGCAATTCATTTGATTTGGCCAAGGAACCTGCAAAAGTCGAGCAGCATAGGCGCATCCCCTTTTCAGACGGAGACAGGCATTGGCTCTTTCCAATTCACCGGTGGGTACGGGCAGCAAACAGGATGTCATCACCTTCCTTTCGGGGGATGCGACGGGCGCCATCACGCAGGGCATCAAGGCTGGCGCCGATGCCGAAAACGCCCGCTTTGTCACTGCGATCAATGCCTATGTCCGCGAATTGTACGAACAGGGCGGCAATCGCGCGGTCGACGCCTGGGCGCCGTTCCTCGAATCCACCGCCCGGTCACAGAACAGCACGCTGGCGGCACTGCAACGCGGCGGGCAAATCGCCAGTCAGACGCTGGAGCGGCTGCCCGCTCTGGATTTCGCGGGCAAGTTCAAGCTGGGGCCGCTAGATGCGTTGCTTGCCGGTGCGGCGGTCTATAACGACTATCGCAATGGCGACAACTGGGTGTCCGAAGCCTTCAAGCAGGGGGTCAGTGCGGTCGCAGGCGGCGTTGCCAGCGCTGTCACAGCGGGGGTGGTCGCCGGGGCCACGGGGGCCGCGGTCACGGCGGCGGCCCCGGTGCTGGCGGGGGGGCTGGTGGCGGTGGGTGTCGGTCTGGCCGTGGGGGCGGGCTGGGATTATGTCGAGTCGAACTGGGGCAATATCACCAACTGGACCGATACCCAGGTCAACAAGACCATCGACGCGATGAACCGCACCCAAACCGAGATCGGCAATATCATCGAGGCGCAAAAGCAGCGGATTGTCGATCAGGCGCGTGAGGCGGGCGAGGCCTTCAACGCCTGGGCCGGTGACACTGCGAACACGCTGCGAGACATGGCCGATTATGCCCGTCAGAACGTGGCGCAACTGGGCGAGGATCTGGTCCGCTTTTACGAACAGGCCCGCGATGCGGCGGTGACAGCGGGCCATCAGGCCAAGGCCGGACTGTCCAATATGGGCGGTCAGGCCCCCCAAGCCGGGCAGGAATTCTGGGATGGCGCCAAGAACTGGGCGAACGACACGATGCAGCATGCCCGCGATGCGGTGCGTGACTTTGCCTCGGCCACCGATGACTGGATGGATGACCTGCTGGACGGTCTGGGCGATCTGACCGAAGCCCTGGGCGACGGCATCGCCGACGCGCTTGAGCGGCTGGACCCCCGGGGATGGTTCAAGGGCGATATGGGCGACTTGATGGATCGCCTGAAGGGGGCCTTTGACGATGCCGCGCAGACACGCAGCCCGCTGATCCTCGACCTTGACGGCGACGGGGTGGAAACGCTGGGCCAGATGGCGCAGGTCCATTTCGACCATGACGGCAATGGTTTTGCTGAACGGACAGGCTGGGTCGGGCCGCAGGACGGGCTGCTGGTGCTGGATCGCAATGGCGATGGCCAGATCAACGATGGCAGCGAATTGTTCGGGAACCATACGGCACTGCCCGGCGGGCAAGAGGCCGAGAACGGTTTCGTCGCGCTGGCGGCGCTTGACGGCAATGGCGACGGGCGGATCGATGCCGGCGATGCGGCCTTTGCCCAGTTGCGGGTCTGGCGTGATGCCAATGGCAATGCCAAGGTGGAAGCGGGCGAATTGCTGAGCCTTGCCGCGGCGGGGGTTCTGCGGCTGAACCTCGCCCATAGCGGCAGCACCGAGGTCGATGCCGATGGCAACAGCCATTTGCAGATCGGTACCTATCAGACCACGGGCGGCCAGACCCGGACGATGACCGATGTCTGGTTCGCGGTGGATACGGCCCATACGATCGACACCGGCGAGGTCGCGGTCTCGGCCGAAGTGGCGGAGCTGCCCGATCTTGATGGTTCGGGCGAGGTCGGCAGCCTGCATCAGGCGATGATGCGCGACGCTTCGGGCGCCCTGCGGGCCGCCGTGGCCCGCTATGTGGCCGAGCCCGATCCGGCGCTGCGCAATGAAATGGTGGTGGAAATCATCTATCGCTGGGCCGGGGTCTTCGATGTCGATCCGTTAAGCCGGGCGGCGACGCAGATCTATGGCAACGTGATTGGCGATGCGCGCAAGCTCGAGTCGCTTGAGGCCTTTCTGGGAGAGGATTACGTCGGCATCTGGTGCTGGGGCGAGCTGGATGCAAACCCGCATGGCCCGGCAGCGGCGGTCTTGCTCAAGGCCTTTAACAAGCTGGTCGATTTCGTTTCGGCCTCGCTTGAGGCTCAGGTCGGTTTCTCGGACCTCTTCGATCTGATCGAGTTGCAGTGGAACAGCACCAAGTCAATTCTGGAACCCGAGGTTTCGGAACTGGTTGCCGAATTCCTGCGGCGCTATGCGGTTGATGCCAATGCGACCTTCCAGTTGCTGACGGATTTTGCCGCGGCAATGACGACCGTTGGCCCGGCGGGCGAGGCGGTTCTGGCGGCGATGCGTGAATTTGGCGATCCCGTAGGGGCGGGGCTGCTGCCGTTCCTGGCGGCGGTCGGGGCCAGTTCGACCGTGGGCACCGCCGGCGACGACTGGATCGACGGCACCGAGGCCGGCGATCTGATCCTGGGCCTTGGCGGCAATGATGTGCTGGCGGGCTATGCTGGCAATGACACGATGATCGGCGGTCTGGGCAATGACCTGCTGACCGGCGGAGACGGCAGCGATACCTATCGGTTCGGTCGTGGCGGCGGGCAGGATTCCATCGACAATCAATATGCCGAATCCACGGTGGCCGCGGCAGATGTCCTGGTCTTTGGCGGGGGCATCGCTGCGGGCGGGATTGGGGGCTCGCCCTATTACTACGATGTGATCCTGACGATTGCCGGTACGACGGATAGTGTCACCATCTTTGGCTATCTGGACCAGACGGCCAGTACCGGTGCCGCGATTGATGAAATCCGCTTTGCCGATGGTACGGTCTGGAGGGTGAGCGATGTGGTCTCGCGGCTGAACCGCGTGACCGAGGGGCAGGATTTCCTGATCGGATCGAGCGGCCCTGACAGCCTTGACGGGCTGGACGGTGACGGCCAGCTCGAACTGGGCGGTGGCCATGATACCGGGCGTGGCGGCGCCGGCAACGACTGGCTCTATGGCGGGGCCGGGGGCGACAGTCTTGAGGGCGGCACGGGCAACGATCTGCTTTATGGCGGCGATGGGGATGACACGCTGGATGGCGGGGCCGACAGTGATCGCATCGAGGGCGGCGCGGGCAATGACGTCTATCTGTTCCGGCCGAACTGGGGCTACGATACCGTTG
>CALLZQ010000831.1 GCA_937858255.1 uncultured Tabrizicola sp. | reverse complement strand
AGGGCGGGACCGGGGCGGTTGAGGGCAACGCCCCGACCGCGCCCTTGCAGGTGGCAGCCGGCACTGCCGCCACGGCGCGCAAGATCAATCTGCTGACCGCCGATGACTATGCCCCCTTTACCGACCGCAAGTCGCTGAACGGCGGCCTTGTGACGGAGGTGGTGCAGACCGCGATGACCCGCGCCAACCCGGCCGAGGGCTTTGCGATTCACTGGGTCAACGACTGGTCGGCGCATCTGGAGCCGCTGTTGTCGAATGCACTCTTGGATCTGGGTTTCCCCTGGCTGAAGCCCGATTGCGTGCAGACCCCCGACAACTATCGCTGCGAGAATTTCTACTTCTCGGATTCGATGTTCGAGATGCTGGTGCTGGTCTTTGCCGCCAAGGATCGTCCCGTTGTCTTTGAAAAAGATGACGACATGCTGGGCAAGACGCTCTGCCGGCCCAAAGGGTATTATACGCACGACCTCGACAAGGACGGGCGCAACTGGCTGAAGGACGGCAAGATCAAGCTGGAGATGCCCGACAAGAATGCCGACTGCTTCACCATGCTCCTCGAAGGCAAGGTTGATGCGGTGGTGGTCGATGAGTTCACCGGCCGCGCCACGATGAAGGAACTGGGCATTGCCGACCGGATCGAGGTGGTGCAGAGCCGTCCGCTGTCGATCGAGGGCCTACATGTGGTGGTGCATAAATCGCACCCGCGGGCACAGGAACTCTTGGACATGATCAACAAGGGGCTGGCCGAGATCAAGGCCGACGGCACCTATCAAAAGGTGATTGGCCCGCATATGACCCTGATCTGGGCCGAGTTCTGATGATGCGCGCCCGTTCCCTTCTGGCCGGTCTGGCCCTCGCGCTGACCACGGCGGCGCCGATCCATGCGCAAAGCTGCGATATCACCTATACGGTGCGTGAGGGCGACAGCTTTTTCTCGATTGCCGAGCGGGCCTATGGCGATCTGGAAAAGTGGACGCTGATCTACTACGCCAATCAGGCGCTTGGGCTGACCGGGCCGCTGACCCTGCCGGTGGGGGCCGATCTCTATATCCCCTGTGAGCCGGGGGCCGAGGCGAAACCCGATGCAACGCCGCTGAAATCGGCGGATGCCGAATTGCGCTTCCTGACCGGCTCGAACTACCCGCCCTTTACCGACAAGAACTGGCCGGGCGAGGGGCTGATCACCGAACTGGTCAATGCGATCATGGAAGAGACGCCCAACCCGGTGCCCTATGCCGTGGATTGGCAGGACGACTGGTCGCAGCACCTTTTCCCGCTGCTGGATGAGGCGAAATACGACATGGGCTTTCCGTGGCTGCGCCCCGATTGCGCGGCGGATCCGGCCAATGAGCGTTGCGCCAACTTCCACTTTTCCGATCCGCTGTTCGAGATGCCTATCCAGCTCTTCGTGCGGGCGGATGCCGGTTTCAGCTTTGACTCTGATGCCGATATCGAGGGCAAGACGCTCTGCCGGCCCAAGGGGTACTATACCCATGACCTCGACGCCGGCGGGCGCAACTGGGTGAAAGAGGGCAAGATCACCCTTGTCCGCCCGGATACGCCCGATGAGTGTTTTACGCTGCTGGTGGCGGGTGAAGTGGACGGGGTTCCCGAGAATCTGTTCCTCGGCGCCGACAAGATCGGCGCCATGGGCTTGCGGGGTCAGGTCAAACCGATGGAGCGCCCGCTCTCGACCGAGACGCTGCATGTCATCGTCTCAAAAAAGCACTGGCGGGGCACGACTTTCCTGTACCGGATCAATGCCGGTCTGGCCAAGGCCAAGGAATCGGGCCGCTATGATGAAATTGTCGCCCGCCATCTGGGCGTGTTCATGGAACAGTTGCAAAAGCGCTGAGGCACCCGCAGGAACGCAAAAGGCCCCGGTTGCAGATGCATCCGGGGCCTTTGTCCTTCTGGCGACTTAACGCCAGAAGATGATCCATTGCACCAGATCGGCGCCCTTGCGGCCCAAAAAGATCAGCGCCGCGCTGTCGTTCAATCCGATATCCGCCGCCAAGGCCGCCAGAACGACGGCCCCGAGGGCCAAAGCGATGCGGTCGGTCAAATCCCCTCCGGTTACTGGAGGA
>CALLZQ010000830.1 GCA_937858255.1 uncultured Tabrizicola sp. | reverse complement strand
ACCTTGGCCGTCAAACCCTTTATCGACACCGATGTGGCCCTGCCGCTGGACCGGGTCGAGGCGGGCCTCACCGCGTTTCAGGCGGGGCTGGCGGCGATCGACCCGGCGGCTGGCCTGCTGGTGGTTGCGCATCTGGGTGATGGCAATCTGCATATCACCATCTTCCCCGACCCGGCCCTTGCCGGGCCTGCCCATAACGATCGCATCGTCGAGGCACTGGAGGATGTGGTGGCCGAGCTTGGCGGCAGTTTCAGCGCTGAACATGGCGTGGGTCTGTCCAAGCGCCCCTCGATGGCGCGACGCAAATCGCCCGTGGCGATCGAGGTGATGCGGGCGATCAAGGCCGCGCTCGACCCGCTAAACCAGATGAACCCGGGCAAGGTGTTGCCATCGTGACAGCGCTGCGACTGGTCCTGACGACCCCCGTCTTTGCGATGCTGGCCGGGGTGATCGGCCTGATGGGCATGATCAATGCCTCGATCTTTCCCTATCAATCCCTGATCGGGATCGAGCGGCTGGGCCTCTCACACACCGCCTTTGCCGCCGTTCTGGTGCTGGCCTCGGTCATCGGGGTCTCGGCCTCGGTCTATGTCGGGATTTTGTCGGATCAGCGGGCGATCCGGCGCAAGATCGCGCTGGTGACAGCGGCAATGGGTGTGGTCGGCGCCGGGTTGATGGTCGTCGCCCCGGGGCCGGCGATGTTCGTGCTGGCGCAGGGGCTGCTCTTGCCCGTCGCCGGCTCGGTCTTTGGCCAGAGCTTTGCGCTCAACCGCCTGGCCTCGCTCCGCTATCCCGCCGAGCGAGAGGGGATTCAGGCCACGATCCGTTCGGCCATGTCGGTGACCTTTCTTGCGCTGCTGATCTTCTGGACATGGGCCTTTGCGGCGGGGGCCGAGGTGCTGTGGGTCTATCTGAGCGGTACACTCTCCAGCCTCGCGCTGTTGGTGCTGATCTGGCTGGCCTGGCCGCGCGACGGGCAGACGGACTGGGCCGACCGCCCCTCGGGCCTGCGCCTGTCGCAGGCGCTGCGGCAACTGGCGCGGCCCATGGTGTCCTTGCGGCTCTTGTGCCTCGGGGCGGTGGCCTCGTCGGGCATTCTTTATATGGTGCTGATCTCACTGGTCTTTGATCAGGCGGCAGGGCGCGGCAATGCCGATGTCGCGCTGTATGTCGGCCTCGTCGCGGGGTGGGAGGTGCCGTTCATGCTGCTCTTGCCGCGCTACATGCACCGCGCCCCGCGTACGCGGCTGCTGCTGGTCGGTACGGCGCTTTACGTCAGCCATCTGCTGTTGATGCCGGCGCTGGCGCCCACGCCACTGATCTGGGTCATGCCCTTTGTCGCCGGCCTTGGGGGGACGGCGATGCTGATCCTGCCGATTTCCTATTATCAGGATCTGCTGGCCAGCCAGCCGGGCACCTCGGCGGCGATGCTGGCCTTGCAAAAGCTGGTGGGCGATGTGCTGGCGGCACTGGCCTTTGCCATCGGCACCGCCGTCGCGGGGTATGATCTGGTCGCGGTGATGGGGTCCGCCATCGCCATGGCCGGCGCGGTGGGGCTGTGGTGGCTGGACCGCCGCCACCCCTTTGCCGCCGCCTGAAACCCCTAACGCGGCCTAGCGCCAGTCAAAGAACCCTTTGGGCGCGCGGGCCAGCAGCTCGTCGGCCAAGGCGCGGCCCAGTTCGGCGCCCTCTGCCACCCCGCCTTCGCGCGCGCCGCTGATCGATTCCGAGCCGTCGGGGCGCAGGATTTCGCCCCGCAGGTGCAGACGGTCGCCCACGATCTCGGCCAACCCGGCAATCGGCGTCTCGCAAGACCCGTCGAGCCGCGCCAGAAACGCCCGCTCGGCCGCCAGACGCTGCCCCGTCGAGCCATCGTGGATGGCCTCCAGCATCGCCGCCACCCGGTCATCGGCCAGCCGCCGCTCGACCCCGATGGCCCCCTGCGCCACCGCCGGCAGCATCTCATCCGGCGCGATGGCCGAGCGCGCGACATGCGCCATCCCCAGCCGCGTCAGCCCCGCCATGGCAAGGAAGGTCGCCTGCGCCACCCCATCCTCAAGTTTCTTCATCCGTGTCTGCACGTTGCCCCGGAACTCGACCAGTTGCAGATCGGGACGCCGCAGCCGCAACTGCGCCCCGTCGCGCTGGCCGCGACGCCCGCGGCCGGCGGCGTCGCCGAACCGGAAGCGCACGGCGAACTCTCGAACTTCGTCATCGTCTATCCGCAGGGCGCGCGCTCCGTCACGCGCCTCGAACAGACGATCATGAACCTCGGCCCCGCGTGCAAACTCTCGCCGCACATCTGGATCGTCTCCTCGCGCGAGACCTCCAGCGCCATCCGCAACAAGCTGACCGAGTTCTTCGGCAAGAGCGACTGCCTGCTCGTCGTCGACGCC
>CALLZQ010000829.1 GCA_937858255.1 uncultured Tabrizicola sp. | reverse complement strand
GCTGATCACATAGCGCGGCTCGGGCATCTGGTCATAGACCTTGCGCAGCGCCGGGGCCATCTTGTTGGTCAGCGTGCCGGCGACGATCATCAGATCCGACTGGCGCGGCGAGGCGCGCGGCGCGGTGCCATAACGCTCAAGGTCATAGCGCGGCATCGAGGTATGCATCATCTCGACCGCGCAGCAGGCCAGACCAAAGGTCATCCAGTGCAAGGACCCGGTGCGCGCCCAGTTGATGATGTCCTCGGTCGAGGTCAGCAGGAACCCCTTGTCCTGAAGCTCGCGGTTCAGGGACTGGACGGTCACTTCGGCATCGCCGCCGGCCGTATTGGCACCTGTCATCACTCCCATTCCAGGGCCCCCTTCTTCCATTCATAGGCAAAGCCGATGGTCAGCACCGCCAGGAACACCATCATCGACCAGAAGGCCGCCATGCTGATCTCGCCAAAGGCCACGGCCCAGGGGAAGAGGAAGGCCACTTCGAGGTCAAAGATGATGAACAGGATCGACACAAGGTAAAACCGCACGTCGAACTTCATCCGCGCATCGTCAAAGGCGTTGAAGCCGCATTCATAGGCCGAAACCTTTTCCGGATCCGGGTTGCGCACAGCCAGAACGGCCGCGGCAAGGATCAGAACAAGGCCAAGGCCAACGGCAATCGCAAGAAGAATGAGTATGGGAAGATACTCACGGAGGATGTCGTCCACGAGATGCTCCTTCGGCTGGCGTCTGGCGAGCTGCGGCGGCACAGGCGCCGCGTCACTTACGACTTTCGTTTACTCCGGGGTCTTGGCGGGGTCAACGCAAACCGGGCGCGATTTCTGCGGGTGCGTCAACTGAATCCACCCGATGTATGCAATGGGATACCGAATTTCCGGCGCCGCTGTCGCAAGATGTCGTCGCAGCCCGCCCAAACAGAGGCGGCTGAGTCGCCCCGGCATGGTCTAATCGCCCAGGGTCAGCCCCGCCTCGGGCAGGTCTTCGGCCTGCCCCAGACGCAACACCTCGGCCCGGATGATCCGCGCGATCAGCGCCGCATCCCCGGGTGTAAAGGTCAGCGGCAGGCGCATGTCGATCAGCCCGGCCAGCACCGCGTCGGTCTGTGGCAGCGGCTGGGGCGCGGCATAGCGCCAATGTTCATAGCGGCTGGGAAAGGGCACCGGTTCCGGCGCGCCGAACCATTTCAGCTCCACCCCCCGTGCCGCACAGGCGGCGATCATCGCCCGCAGGCGCCGCGGCTCCCATTCCGGCAGCAGAAACTGAAAACTGGAGGCGACGAAGGTCTCGGCCTCTGGCCGATGCGGCAGGTAAAGGCCGGGCGCCCCCGTCAGCCCCTCGGCCATCACCCGATAAAGCGCATTCCAACGCGCCCGCCGTTCCGGCAACAGCGCGATTTGCGGGCGCAGCACGGCAGCCCGCAGATTGTCCATCCGGCCCGAGACATTGGGCACATCCAGCCGGATCGCCTCAAACACTTCGGGCGGGGGCGCGGCGCGGTGACGGGGATAGAGCATATAGCTGCCCGAGAGCAGGATTGCCCGCGCCGCCAGTTCCGCGTCATCGGTGGTCAGAAACCCGCCCTCACCCGAGTTCATATGCTTGTAGGTCTGGGTGGAAAAACAGGCCACATCCCCGAACCGGCCCGAGGGGCGGCCGTTCCATTCGGCCCCCATGGTATGCGCACAATCCTCGATCACCCGCAGACCCAGCCGGGAACACAGCGCCATCAGCGCCTCCATATCGGCCAGATGGCCGCGCATATGGCTGAGCATCAGCACCCTTGCGCCACTCTCTCCCGCCATCTGCGCCAGATGGTCAAGGTCGATGGTCAGATCCCGCGTCGTCTCGACAAACACCGGGCGGGCGCCAAGTGCGGCAATCGCGCCGGGCACAGGGGCCAGCGTGAAGGCATTGGTCAGCACCGCCTCCCCGGCCCCGACCCCCATCGCCCGAAGGGCGCAGCCCATGGCATAACCACCCGAGGCGACGGCCAGACAATAGCGCGCACCCAGATACGCCGCGAATTCCTCTTCCAGCAGCGCGGTCTCGCTGATCTCACCCGGCGCGGTGTTATAGCGGTGCAGCCGCCCATGGCGCAGCACGTCAAGCGCCGCCGTGATCCCCGCCTCGGGGATCGGTTCCTGCTGGGTAAAGCTGCCGTTAAACCGTTCCATCCCGCTACCCTGTGTCAGGACCATAGCCCCGTCAACGCCCGGTCCCCGCCTTCAGAAAGGCTGAAGCCCCCGTTCACGCACCAAGGATACGCGCGGCCAGATCCGGCAGATCGTCATAATGATGTAGCAGCGCCTCGGGCGTCAGCTGCGCCACACCCTGCCCCTCGGGCCCAAAGGTGACCAGCGCCACTGGCACCCCAACGGCAAGGCCGGTCTTGCGGTCGGTCTCGGTATCGCCGATCAGCATCGAGCGGGCCACGGCCCCGCCGCACCGCTCAACCGCCGCGATATAGGGCGCGGCGTCAGGCTTGCGGGTCGGCAGGGTATCGGCGCCGATCAGCGCGCCGAACAGATCGCGGATGCCCAGACGGCGGGTCAGCGCCTCGGCCAGCCCCTCGGGCTTGTTGGTGCAGATCGAGACGCGGTAGCCCTGCGCACGCAGCGCCTCGACCGCCGCGACCGCACCGGGATAGAGGCGGGTATGCACATCCAGCGCCTCGGCATAGGCCGCCAGCAAGACCGGATATTGGGCATCGACATCGGCCTCGGACCACGCCCCAAGCCGCGAGAACCCCAGCCGCAGCATGGCCCGCCCACCGTGAAAGGCCGTCAGCGCATCGCCCGGCCCCAGCATGTCGCCGTGCCCCAGCCCGCGAAAACAGGCATTGGCGGCGGCCAAAAGGTCGGCACTGGTATCAGCCAGCGTTCCATCCAGATCGAAAACCACTGTTTT
>CALLZQ010000828.1 GCA_937858255.1 uncultured Tabrizicola sp. | reverse complement strand
AGAGGGTCGAGAACAGGATGGTGCCGGCAAAGACCGAGAGCGCCATCGCCGGTGTCATCACCAGAGGCAAGGTTGTCATCTTGCCCATGAAGGTCAGGATGGCGGTCCCGATGGCCAATCCCGGCAGAAACCCCAGAATGCCAAGGATCAGCGCCTCTTCAAACACCACGCCCAGAAAGAACCCCGGCGCATAGCCCATGGCCTTGAAGGTGGCGTATTCCCGCAGGTGATCGGCCACATCGGTCGAGAGTACCTGATACACGATGACCAGCCCCACCAGGACACCGATCACCACCCCAAACCCAAAGATCAGCCCGGTCGGGCGCTTGGTCTGCTGATAGGTCAGTTCTTCCTGTGCGGCCTGGGCATAGCTGCGGATCCGCAGGCTCTTGTCCGAAATCAGCCCGGCCAAGCGCGCCGCCACGACCTTTGGTTCTGCCCCGGCCGCGACCTGCAACAGAATATGGTCTGGCGCTGCCGAACGGCGGGCCGGAAACAGGGACAGGAAGGTCTGGTCGGACACCAGCATATAGCCATCGCCGCCAAACCCGCCGCCCCCGGCAAAACTGTCGTAGAGCGTCAGGGTGCGTCCCGATGCCTCAAACGACAGCGGGGTTTGCGGGCGGATTGCCGCGGCTTCATCCCTGGGCAGGCCGCGCGCATGGCGATCCACCAGTCCCGACATCTGCACCTGAAGCGGCCCGGCTTTGGCGGCAAGATCGGGGCTCAGAAATCCCGGCTGCGCCAGATCAATGCCAAAGGTCGAGAGCGCGATGTTCGAGGGGCTGCGCTGCCAGGTGACATTGCCAAAGAACAGCCCCATACCGGCGGTGACATCAGGGTCGGCCATGGCCTGCAACATCCATTGCCGGGCGACATTGCCGCCTTCGTTCAGGGCGTTTGAGTCGGTGGCGGAAATCATGATGTCGGCGCGGAACAGCTCATAGGGTTTCAGTGTGGCGATCGCCATCGAGTTCATGATCCCAAGCTGGACAAAGACCAGCACATTGGCAAAGGCAACGCCGGCCAGTGCGGCGGTAAAGCGCGTCCGCGAATGGGTCAGTTGCAGCCAGCCGATAGGCAACCGGCCGAACAGGGCCTGTAACAGGCGGCTCATTCCGCCGCGCCTGCATGGGTGTCGATGCGGGCGATCACCTCAAGATTGGTAAAGCGGCTGGCCTTTTCCGAAGAGGCCGCGTCAAGCGCGACAAGCACGCGCACCACCCGCGCATCGGTATTGGCGGCGGTATCGTCGGACAACAGACCCTGCCGCCCTACCATCAGACCGACCGAGTCGACGCGGCCCTGAAACACCTGCCCCAAGGCGGTTGCCGCCAGTTCGACCGGCTGGCCGGGGGCGACCTGAAC
>CALLZQ010000827.1 GCA_937858255.1 uncultured Tabrizicola sp. | reverse complement strand
ACTTGCCCGCGCATTGCTGGACATGGAAGAGGTTGCGGCCATCGGCCTTGGCGCGCGCGACAGCCTGCGGCTGGAGGCGGGGCTGTGCCTTTATGGTCATGACATCGACACCACCACCAGCCCGGTCGAGGCGGCGCTGACCCGGGCGATCCAAAAGGCCCGCCGTGCCGGTGGCGCCCGCGCCGGTGGTTTTCCCGGCGCGGCGCGCATTCTGGCCGAACTTGAGTCCGGCCCCACCCGCCGCCGCGTCGGTCTGCGCCCCGAGGGCCGTGCCCCGATGCGCGAGGGAACGGCGCTTTTCGCTGCCGATGGTACGCCGGTCGGCAGTGTCACCTCGGGCGGCTTTGGCCCCAGCGTCGAGGCCCCCGTGGCCATGGGCTATGTCGCCGCCGCCCATGCCGCGACCGGCACCCTTCTGATGGGCGAGGTGCGCGGCAAGCGCCTGCCCGTCACTGTCTGTGACCTTCCTTTCCAACCCACCACCTACAAGCGCTGAGGCGATCCGATGAAATTTACCAAGGAACATGAATGGCTGCGCGTCGAGGGCGATCTGGTCGTCGTCGGCATCACGGAACATGCCGCAACCCAATTGGGCGATGTGGTCTTTGTCGAACTGCCCGAAGTCGAAACCGTGGTTGCCACAGGCGATGAGATCGTGGTGATCGAGAGCGTCAAGGCGGCGTCCGACATCCTTGCCCCGCTGGATGGCGAGATCGTGGTGGTCAATGACAAGCTCTCGGACAGCCCCGGCCTGGTGAACGAAGACCCGACCGGTGCGGCCTGGTTCTTCAAGATGAAGGTCGACGATATGTCAGCCCTCGACGACTACATGGATGAAGACGAGTACAACGACTACATCGGTTGACCGACCCCGGACCCTTTGAAGGGTCCGGCCCGTTTTCTTTCAAGAAAACGGACAAAATCCTTGCAAGGATTTTGGTGGGCGCATTCGCGCCCGCCGGGGCTGGAAATTCAGGAAGCTGGACATGAGCTATACCCCCGTCGCCTATAACCCCTATGATTTCGCCAATCGCCGCCACATCGGCCCTTCGCCGGCCGAGATGGAAGAGATGCTCAAGGCGGTCGGCGTCTCGACCCTTGATGAGCTGATCGGCCAGACCGTGCCGGCCTCGATCCGCCAGAAAATCCCGCTGGGCTGGGCGCCGTTGGCCGAGCATGAATTGCTGGACCGGATGCGGCAGGTCGCCGGCCGCAACAAGGTAATGACCAGCCTGATCGGGCAGGGCTATTACGGCACCGTGACGCCCCCGGCGATTCAGCGCAACATTCTGGAAAACCCGGCCTGGTACACGGCCTATACCCCCTATCAGCCCGAGATCGCGCAGGGCCGGCTTGAGGCGCTGCTGA
>CALLZQ010000826.1 GCA_937858255.1 uncultured Tabrizicola sp. | reverse complement strand
GGAGCGGCTCGGGCCGACCCTCCGCGCTGCGGTGGGCGGGGGGGGCGTGGCGGGGATGGTCTGGCTTCATGGCGCCCCTCTTGCTGCCGCCAGAGTTGCCGTAGGCAAGCGCGCCGTCAATCCCGCCCGCGCAGGCAGGCGCGTGGCGCGTCCGTCCCCGGCTGCACCGCCCCGCAGGCAACGCAGCGCCATTGCCCCGCGGCCCGCTCTTGCCGCCAGGCGCAGACCCGGCTGAGGCTGGAGGTCCGCCGCTGCCAGGCGAGATACGCAAATACCCCGACCAACAAGATCAGAACCAGAAGCGGCATTGCTTCTCCTTATTCCCCCAGGGCCTCGCGCCCATGCGGGGCCGTCAGATCCAGCACCGGCCCGACCGGCACGATCCGGTGCGGGTTGATGGTCGCATGGCTGTAGTAATAGTGCCGGGTGAAATGGTCAAAGCGCACCGTCTCGGCCACGCCGGGCCATTGATACAGCTCTCGGCAATAGGCCCAGAGGGCCGGATAATCGACGATCCGGCGCCGGTTGCACTTGAAATGTCCGTGATAGACAGCATCAAAGCGGATCAGCGTGGTGAACAGCCGCCAATCCGCCTCGGTCACGCGCGCGCCCATCAGATAGCGCTGATGGGTCAGGCGCGCCTCCAGCCAGTCGAGGCTGTCAAACAGCGCCGTCACGGCCCGGTCATACGCCCCCTGACTGGTGGCAAAGCCCGCGCGATAGACGCCGTTATTGACCGTCTTGTAAATTCGCTCATTGACCGGCGCGATCTGGTCCCGCAGCGCTTCGGGCCAGTAATCGTCCTGATTGCCGGTCAGGTCATCAAAAGCCGAATTGAACATGCGGATGATTTCCGAGGATTCGTTCGAGACGATCCGGCCGCTGGCCTTGTCCCACAAGACCGGCACCGTCACACGCCCCGAAACCTCGGGCACAGCGCGAGTATAGATATCGCGCATATAGGGCAGGCCGAATTGCCGGTCCCCGGTCGTGCCCGGGAAATCCGTGGCAAAGGTCCAGCCCTCGGATAGCATGTCGGGGTGCACCACCGAAATCTCGATATGCGGCGCCAAGCCCTTGATCGTACGAAAAATCAGCGTGCGATGCGCCCATGGACAGGCATAAGAGACATAGAGGTGATAGCGCCCGCTCTCGGCCTTGAACCCGCCCTCGCCCGAGGGGCCGGGCCCGCCATCCGCCGTCACCCAGTTGCGAAAGGCCGCATCGGTCCGGACAAATTCGCCACCGGTCTTTTCGGTGTCATACCATTCGTCGCGCCATTCGCCCTTGACCAGCAAACCCATTGCCGCCTCCTCTCCCTTTGTCACCAGCAAAGGTACGCCGTCGCGACGGGGTTTCTACCCTCAACCGCGCGCGGCACCCGTGCAGGGGCGCACAGTTGGCCCGGCGGCTAGTCCGTGCTGTGGCGTTTGCGGAACCGCGCAACCTTGTCACGGTTGCCGCAGGCCGCCATCGAGCACCACCGGCGGCGCCGGCTTTTGCCGCGATCATAGAATACCAGATTGCAGGTCGGGTTGTCGCAACACTTAAGGCGTGCCCCCTCATATTCTGTG
>CALLZQ010000825.1 GCA_937858255.1 uncultured Tabrizicola sp. | reverse complement strand
TGACCCGAAACGCCTTTCCGCTGCGGCAAGTCTGCGGCGGAAAGGCGCAACTCTAACAAAACCCGGCTGAATTCCGTTCTTGGAGCTTGGCAAAACCCTTGGTAACGTGGGGGCCGACTGATCAGATCGAAGACATGCGACACACGCTTCCCATTGCGCCGCAATTCTATGTGACGGCCCCGCAACCCTGCCCCTATCTCGATGGGCGGCTGGAGCGGAAGCTGTTTACCGCCTTGCAGGGCGATCAGGCGCAAAAGCTGAATGATACCCTGTCAAAGCAGGGCTTTCGCCGCAGTCAGAACGTTCTGTATCGCCCCTCTTGCGCCGAATGTTCCGCCTGTCTGTCGGCGCGTATCCGGGTGGCTGATTTCCGCCCCAACCGGACCCAGCGCAAGATCCTCTCGCGCGCCGCCCATCTGCGCCGCAATGCGACCAGCCCCTGGGCGACCGAGGATCAGTTTGCCCTGTTCCGCCGCTATCTGGATGCGCGCCACGCCGATGGCGGTATGGCGGATATGGATATCTTTGAATTCGCCGCGATGATCGAGGAAACCCCGATCAAAAGCCGGGTGATCGAATATACCCGCCCGGCAGGTGAGGGCGAACAGGGCCGCCCACTCGCCGCCGTTTGCCTGACCGATGTCTTTGATGACGGGCTCAGCATGGTCTACAGCTTTTATGACCCGGCGCTGGCCGATCTGTCGCTCGGCACGCATGTGATCCTTGATCACGTCGCCATCGCGCGCGAGGCGGGGCTGCCCTATGTCTATCTGGGCTATTGGGTGCCGGGCAGCCGCAAAATGGGCTATAAATCGGGCTTTTCAGCGCTGGAGATCTACAAGGGCGGGCGCTGGCAGGATATCGGTGATCCGGCAGATCACCGGGCCGAACTGCACCCCCTCTCGATGGATCCGATTGCCGAGCAGGTGGCGCGGATCAGTCTGCCCGAAATGCGCCCCGTGCGCGAGTGAGCGCGGACAAGGGCGGCGGGGGTGGTCTTTGAGGCCCCTCCCCGCAGCGAACCCTATGGTCAGGTCGCGGTCTGGCGCGATCCCCTTGGCAATCGCTGGGATTTGCTGGGCCCGGCGCCGGATGCGGCGGGTTGATCCGCGCCTCTGGACCTTGGTGGCGCCTTTCCCTATATAATCGGTCAACAAAACCCATGAGGCCGCGATGACCACCGAAGCCCCCGTCGAAGGCGCCCCGCTGATCAAGCCTTCCAGCACCGATCATCCGCTGTATGATCAGGTGGTTGAGGCCTGCCGCACGGTGTTCGACCCGGAAATTCCGGTCAATATCTTTGACCTCGGGCTGGTTTATACCATTGAGATCGACCCCGAGAACGCGGTCGATATCACCATGACCCTGACGGCCCCCGGCTGCCCCGTGGCCGGCGAAATGCCCGGCTGGGTGGCCGATGCGGTCGAACCCCTGCCCGGTGTCAAGCAGGTCGAGGTCAAGATGACCTTCGATCCGCCCTGGGGCATGGACATGATGAGTGACGAGGCGCGGCTGGAACTTGGCTTCATGTAAGGCTGCGGGGCTTGGCACGGACCGGCCCAGCCCTTAAATCATATGTCTAGGACGGAGGTTTCCTGATGTTCGGCATTCCCGGCAAGGCGGCAGTGACCCTGACCCCGGCGGCAACGCGGCAGATCGCCCGGCTGATGGCGCGCGATGGCAGCCAGGGGCTGCGCATCGGCGTCAAGAAGGGCGGCTGCGCCGGTATGGAATACACCATGGATTATGTGTCCGAGGTGAATCCGCTGGATGAGGTGGTCGAGCAGGATGGCGCGCGGGTCCTGATCGCGCCGATGGCGCAGATGTTCCTGATCGGCACCGAGATCGACTATGAGGT
>CALLZQ010000824.1 GCA_937858255.1 uncultured Tabrizicola sp. | reverse complement strand
ATCCCCTCGGCCAAGATGTCGAAATCCAAGAAGAACGTCGTCGATCCGATGAACATCATCGCCCAGTTCGGCGCCGATACCGCGCGTTGGTTCGTGATGTCCGACAGCCCGCCCGAGCGGGATGTGGAATGGACGAGCGCCGGGGCCGAGGCGACCTACAAGCACCTGAACCGGGTCTGGGCGCTGTGTTCGCGCATTGGCGAGATGCCTGCGGATCATGTGGGCGAGGGCGATCAGGATCTGCGCAAGGCGACCGCCCGCGCGGTGCAGGATGTGACGCAGGCGATTGAGGGCTTTGCCTTTAACAAGGCGATTGCAGGCCTCTATGGCTTTACCAATACCCTCTCCAAGGCCAATGCCTCGACCCCGGTGATGAAAGAGGCGATCCGCACGCTGGCGCAACTGATGCAGCCGATGGTGCCCCATATCGCCGAATCGATCTGGACCTATCAGGGCGGCGTCGGTCTGTGCTGTCAGGCCCCATGGCCCAAGGCCGACCCGGCGCTGTTGGTCGATGACACAGTGGTGTTGCCGATCCAGATCAACGGCAAGCGCCGGGCGGAAATCAGCGTGGCCAAGGATATGCCCGCCGCCGAGGTTGAAAAGCTCGCTCTGGCGAATGAGGATGTGGTGAAGTTTCTGGCCGGTCAGCCGGTCAAGAAAATCATCGTTGCCCCGGGGCGTATCATCAATGTCGTCTTTTGCCCGCCGCAGCCTGATTCTGTTGCCACTGGCGCTGGCCGCCTGCGGCTTTTCCCCGGCCTATGCCCCCGGCGCCCCGGCGGCGGGGTTGCAGGGCAAGGTGCGGGTTGCCGCCCCCACCGACAAGGCCAGCTTTGATCTGGTCGAGCGGTTGGAGGAACGGCTGGGCCTGCCCTCGGCCGCAGAATATGAGCTGACCTATACCATCACCACCGAGGCGCAGCAGGTCGGCATTACGCCGGACAACACCATCCAGCGCTTTCACCTGACCGGGCGGGTGGATTGGTCGCTGATCCGCGATACCGATGGTGCACGGGTCGCGGGCGGGCGGGTCGAGGATTTTGCCGCCTATTCAGCGACAGGTTCCACCGTTGCCGGCCTCGCCGCCGAAGAGGATGCTGCCCAGCGCCTGACGCGGATGCTGGCCGACCGGATCGTGACCCGGTTGATCGCCACGGCCGGCACGTGGGCGAGCGATGGGGCGGGGGCAGCCGGATGATCCTGAAAGGGATCGAGGCCAGCCGTTATTTCGCCCGCCCCGATCCCTCCAAGGCGGGGCTGTTGATTGCCGGTGCCGATGCCATGCGCGTGGCGCTGAAACGCCAAGAGGTGATTGCCGCGCTGATCG
>CALLZQ010000823.1 GCA_937858255.1 uncultured Tabrizicola sp. | reverse complement strand
GAGGTCATGGCCGAATCGCGATCGAAGGCGAACAGCGCGGCCTTGCGGCGTGGCGTGGTGGTCAGCCCCTCGATGGCCGCCAGAAGGATGCCGATGTCGCCGGTCAGCGCCTTCGGCCCGAGCGGTGCCAAAAGGCGCGCGAACAGGGCAAAGACCTCGGCATCGGCGGCGAGCGGGTCGGTGCCGTCAAACACCTCATAGCCGACCTGCACATATTCGCTTTGCCGCGGGCCAAGGTGGACCTGCTGGCGAAACACCTCGCCCATATAGCAATAGCGCGCCGGTTCCGCCCCGTGTTCCATATGCGCCTGCACGACCGGCACGGTGAAATCGGGGCGCAGCATCATCTCGCCCCGCACCGGATCTTGCGTCACATAGGCGCGGGCGCGGATATCCTCGCCATAAAGGTCGAGCAGGGTTTCAGCGGGCAGCAACAGATCGGCCTCGACCGGCTGGGCGCCGGTGGCGAGGAGGGCGGCATAAAACCCCTCGGCCTCGGCCCGGATGGCGGTCTTGGGCGTCATGGGGCCAGCATCTTGCGGACAGCGACGACCAGATCCCCGCGCGGCACTTCGACCTGTGCGGGGCGATCCTTCCATTCCTCGAGCGTGGCACTTTCGGCGATCTTGGCGCCCAGGACCAGATCCTTGAGGATCACCGTCCCCGCCGCCTGTTCATTGCCGCCCTGAATGACGGCAACCGGCGACTGGCGCTTGTCGGCGTATTTGAGTTGGTTGCCAAAGTTCTTGGGGTTGCCCAGATAGACCTCGGCCCGGATGCCCGCCTGCCGCAACTCGCCCACCATCGCCATGTAATCGGCCATGCGGTCGCGGTCCATCACGGTCACGACCACCGGCCCGGCGCCCTCTCCCCCCGTGCGGCCCTTGGCGCGCAGCGCGGCCAAGAGGCGGTCCACACCGATAGACACCCCGGTGGCCGGCACCGACTGGCCGGTAAAGCGCTTGACCAGATCATCATAGCGCCCGCCGCCGGCCACCGAGCCAAAGTTGCGCGGCCGCCCCTTTTCATCGGTGATCTGGAAGGTCAGCTCGGCCTCATAAACCGGGCCGGTGTAATAGCCGAGGCCACGGACAACGCCGGGGTCCAGCATGATCCGGTCGGCGCCATAGCCCTGTGCATCCAGCAGGCCGGCGATGGTCTCCAACTCTGCCACGCCTTCGGCGCCGATGGTTGACGTTCCAATCAATTCCCGCAGCCGCGCGACCGTTGCCATCCCCGTGTCGCGCCGGGCCGAGGTAAAGCCCATCACGATCTCTGCCTGTTCAGCCCCTAGGCCCGCTCCCTTGGTGAAATCGCCGGACTCGTCCTTGCGGCCCGCGCCCAGCAGGGCGCGCACGCCCTCATCTCCCAGCCGATCAATCTTGTCGATGGCGCGCAGGACAATGCCGCGTTCCTCGGCAAAGCGTTCGGGATTGGCGGGGTCCAGCACGCCGGCGGTTTCCATCACGCCGTTCAGCACCTTGCGGTTATTGACCTTGACCACATAGTCGCCGCGCGGAATGCCCACCGTTTCCAGCGCATCGGCCAGCATGGCGCAGATCTCGGCATCCGCCGCGACCGAGGGGGCGCCGACCGTATCGGCATCGCATTGATAGAACTGGCGGAACCGGCCCGGCCCCGGCTTTTCATTGCGCCAGACCGGACCCATCGCATAGCGGCGATAGGGGCTGGGCAGGTCGTTGCGGAACTGCGCGGCAACCCGGGCCAGCGGCGCCGTCAGGTCATAGCGCAGCGCCATCCAGTCCTTATCCTCATCCTGCCAGGCAAAGACGCCCTCATTGGGGCGGTCTACATCGGGCAGGAACTTGCCCAGTGCCTCGACCGTCTCAACCGCGCTGGTTTCCAGCGGATCAAAGCCATAGCGATGGTAGACCCCGGTGATCGCATCCAGCATGGCCTTGCGTTCGGTCACTTCCGCGCCGAAATAGTCGCGGAACCCCTTTGGCGTTTCAGCCTTGGGACGGCGGATTTTTCCATCAGACATGGCTTTGGGCCCTTCGTTCTCTGGCCCCGATCCTGTAACGGATGGGAAAAGGGGCGGCAAGCGCATCGCGGGGATAACATGGACCGAACCGAACTTCTGGAAGAGCGCGTGGCGCATCTGACGCGGGCGGTCGAGGATATGTCTGATATTCTGGCGGCGCAGGGCAAGGAAATCGACCGGCTGTCGCGGCTGGTCAAGCTGCTGGTTGAGCGTGAGGCGGAACGCGAGGCGACCGGATTCGACGCCCCCGCCGCCAATCAGCGGCCGCCGCACTGGTAGGCCCGGCCTAGCCGCCCTGTATTGACAGATCGAGGATCAGCACCTCTTCCACCGGCTCGGGCAGGGTCTCTGTCGCAAGGGCCTCATTGACGATCTGCCGCATCGGGCCGGGCAGCGCTGCGCGCAGACGGGAAGCCAGATCCCTGCTGTCACGCTCTCGGGCCGCGGCCTCTATCGCGGCATCGGTCAGACGCGCCAGAATGGCATCCTGGCGCTGTTGCACCCGCGTGCCCAGGTCGAGCAGATCAAGCCCCGCCACCCGTGCTGCAAAGCCGAGGCTCATCGAGATCTGTATCCGCCCGCCCATCACGCCAAATCGCAACGGCCGGTCCAGTTCCAGATAGGTCGGGTCCACCGGGGGGGGCGCCGTCTCTTCGGCGGGCGGGCGGGCCCAGTCGGGGACGGGGTGGACAAGCGTCATCGCCAGGGCAATGACAAAGCCCGCAAGCGGCAGGATCGCGCCAAGCAGGCCGAACAGGCGGGGTGAAGGCGAAAGACGTGGTTTCATGCCGCGTGCATGGCAAGAGACGTGCCAGCCCGCCCCCGTGCCTGCCCCCGTATCCGCTC
Organism: uncultured Tabrizicola sp.; assembly: GCA_937858255.1. Classification (GTDB taxonomy): domain Bacteria; phylum Pseudomonadota; class Alphaproteobacteria; order Rhodobacterales; family Rhodobacteraceae; genus Pseudotabrizicola. The sequence goes on along the minus strand of CALLZQ010000823.1, from coordinate 3,269 downwards.
CCGTGCTAACAGCCGCGCGCGCGCTGCCGTTTCTAGGGAAGACGTGATGCAAACGGATGCCGGTCCATGAAATTCGATCTCTCCCGCGCGCTGGTCCCCCTGCTTGCCTGGTTGCCGGTGCGCCGCCCGCGCGAGGTCGAGGTCTTGCCGCCCGTGTCACAGGATCGCGGCTGGTCCGAGGCGCCGCAGGCGCCCGAGGATGGCAAATTCGGGTTGGTGCGGCAAGAAACCCATCTGCGCGATACCGATCAGGTCAAGCGTTTCCTGCCTGACATTCTGGGCCGGGCCCTGGCGCGGATCTGGGTCGACCGGTATTTCCGCGACGACTTCGCCGCCGACCCTATCGGTACCATGGCGCAGTACAATGTGTTCCTGCCGCAGGGGATCGAGGTCGAGTTCGAAACCGAGGGTGTGACCCGCCCGCGCATCGTCGTCTATGAGCAGCGTCGCGCCGGGCCACGGCGGCGACTCTTGTATCTGCAACTGGTGATGAAGGCAGGACAATGACACGGTCACTCTCGCTCTTTGCCCTGATTGCGGGGCTTTCCCTCGCAGGGCCTGTCATGGCCGACAGTTTTGCCGATGCGGTGACGGCGGTGCGCAGGGGCGATGCTGCCGAGGGTGCGGTGCGGTTCCTTGCCCTGTCGCGGCAGGGCGATGCTTTTGCCATGTATAACCTGTCGGTCCTTTATGCCCGGGGTCTGGGCGTGCCGCAAAGCACCGAACAGGCGCTTTACTGGGCCTGGCGCGCGCGGCTAGAGGCTTTCCCGCAGGCGCCCGCCCTGATTGCCCGGCTGACCCCTTCGGCCGGCAAGGCCGTGCGCCAGTCGCTTTATAAGCGGCTGGGCGCCGAGCAGGCCCAAGGCGGGGCCGATACTGCGGCCCGGCGCTTCGTGCGTCTGGCGCTGATCGAAGAGGGGCTGGCGGCCCGGCCTGATCGCCAGCGGATTTATGTCTGGTCGGCCATGGCCGTCGCCCTAGGTTATCTGCCCGCCGCGTCGCTGCGCGATGAAACCCTTGGTTCGTTCACAGAGAAACAGGCCGCCGAGGCCGAGGCGGCGCTGATGCAATTCCATGCCGAATGGTGCGGTGGCCTTTCCGGCACGGCACCGCAGATCTGCGCGGTCGTGGCCGCCGCGCCGCAGGCGCCGGATGCAGCCTCGGGTGACAAGGGCGAGGGTCAGGGCCAGGGCGCATGAATGCAAACGCCCCCGCGATACCCGCGGGGGCGTTGCCGGTTTCGCCTGTACGCTGCCTTAGTGACGGCGCATCGCGCTGATGGTCTGTGCCGCATCCTGGGAAAGCCCCAGATCTGCACTGATCTCTTCGGCGGGAATACCGTCGCGCGCCATCAGGATCGCCTGCTCGATCATCCGCTCGCCCGTCAGCCAGTCGAGATCGGCCTTGACCGACGAGATCTCGGACCGCAGGGTTTCGAGCCTTGCGCTCTGGCCCGCCTCCATCATCGCCACCATCGCCGTCAGACGCTCTTCACCGTCACGGATCAGCCCGGCAATTTGCGGTGGGGCGTTTTCATCCTCGACCGACCGCAACCCATTGAGATAGCGCCAAAGACCAAGGGCGATCAGGGAAACGCCAGCGCCAAGCAGCATGGCTACAGCAAGTTCAGTCAGTCCGATCGTCATCTCGATCCTCGTTTGGCTTCAGCGTGAGACTTCCAGAAAGCTCTGGAACAGGCTTTCGGTAATGGCCTCCAGATCAATCGGGTAACGGTTCTCGGCAATCGCCTCGCGAATGCGCGTCACCGATTCCAGATCGACCGGGGGGCCTGCCTTCAATTCGTCCGGCAGCGCACGCGCCGCCACACTGATCGACAGGCTGTCCACTGCCCCGCGCGGGGCAGAGGTTTCGCTTGCGCGTGCCTGTGGGGCCATGCCGCCTGTGCCAGACACGCCATTCGGCTCGGGACCCGAGCGCTGTGTGCGGGATTTACCCGCGGGATTTGAGATCGCGTCTACCATTGGGAACTCCATCTGATTCCCCTTACGGTTCCGGTGGGAAAAATTTTAGCGCGACCTCTACGGTGTCGCGCCCGATGACACGGGCCGTCACGACGCGCCCAGAGGTCAGGTTGAGAACCTCGATCAGATCCCCCGCCGCGCCGGGGCCAAGGCTTTGACCACGCATGGAAACCTGCAAGCCGCGTGCCGCCGATTGAATCACCACGGGCTGATCTTTTTCCACCAGAACGGCAGGGTCCAGATGGCGGGCCAGCAAGGGCCGGTCCGGCGCGATGGCGCGGGCAAGGCGCCGCCCGACCACATCGCCCGGCGTGGCGAATGTCGTTTCCGCGCCCAGAGAAGGGACCTCAAGCCGGATCAGATCGGCCTCGGTAATCACCTCGCCCCGGTTCACCGCCCGCCGCAGGCCCAGCACCGTGGCGGTGACTTCGGCCGCACCGGTGGCCGGGCGGGCCGGGGCCGCGCCGGTGGCACCACGCAGCCGCAGGCTGCGGCTCCACGGAGGGGTAGCGCAGCGCAGCGTCACGCGCCGGGCCGCAGGCGGCGGCGGCTCGACCGTGACTGCGCCATCGCAGGCGGGCAAGGGGCGACTGGGGGGAACCGGTTCTGCCCCGGCAAGCCCTGCCTTGTGCAGGGCGCCTTGGGCGAGGTCCACCGCCAAGGCAGGTTCCAGCCCCCCGGCCCAGACCGGTTGCGCCAGAGCCAGCGTCAGCCCCGCGATGAGGTGAACCTTTACCATCGCGCCTCGACAAACCGGACCGTGCGCCCCGCGAGCGCGGTCAGCGAGAGGCCCGGATCCAGCGGGCGCAATTCCGCGGCATTGGCCGAGACCTTGACGACCTCCAGCAAGTCGGTGCTGGCCCCCCGATCGGCGGTAAAGGCCAGCGCCGCTCGGTTACGACCCAGCCTGCGCCCGACAGGCACAACCAGCTTGCCGCCGCGCAGGTCAAGCTGCGCCATCAGCGGCTCGCAGGCCCTGCGGTCCAGCAGCGCGGCAAATTCTTGTTCCAGCCCCCGGGTCAGTGCGCCTTTCAGCGCGTCGCGGTCGCGGCGGGTCAGGGCCGCCAGCCGTCCCAGCATCGGCGGGTTGATCACCGGCGCCTCGCGCCGAAAGGGCTGGCGGTAAAAGCTGCCGTCGGCCTCATGCAGGCGCAGTTCGCCGGCAAGGGTCAGTCGCAGCCCGGCTGTCCCGCGCGTGGCCGCGATCTCGATCACCGGAACGAAGCCGCTCTCGCCCGGGGCCAGACCGACCGAGCCCTGCGTCAGCACCTGATAATCAAGGCGCCG
>CALLZQ010000822.1 GCA_937858255.1 uncultured Tabrizicola sp. | reverse complement strand
GTCGCCCTATCCGACCGACATCGCCCTGATGGTCGAGGCGCCGATTTTCCACGTCAACGGCGATGACCCCGAGGCCGTGGTCCACGCGGCCAAGGTCGCCATCGAATTCCGCCAGAAGTTCCACAAGGACGTGGTTCTGGACATCTTCTGCTATCGCCGCTTTGGTCACAACGAAGGCGATGAGCCGATGTTCACCAACCCGGTGATGTATACCAACATCAAAAAGCACAAGACCACGCTTCAGCTTTACACCGACCGTCTGGTGAAAGATGGCCTGATCCCCGAGGGTGAGATCGAGGATATGAAGGCCGCGTTCCAGTCGCGCCTGAATGAGGATTTTGAGGCCGGCAAGAGCTTCAAGCCGAACAAGGCCGACTGGCTGGACGGCCGCTGGTCGGGTCTGGATCGTGAGCGCGAGGAATATCAGCCCGGCGACACCGCGATCAAACCCGAGACCCTGGCCGAAGTCGGCGCCGCGCTGAGCCGCGCGCCCGAGAATTTCGACCTGCACAAGACGGTCGGTCGCCTGTTGGAAAACAAGGCCAAAATGTTCGAAACCGGCAAGGGTTTCGACTGGGCAACCGCCGAAGCCCTCGCCTTTGGTTCGCTTTTGACCGAGGGCTTCCCGGTTCGTCTGGCTGGTCAGGACTGTACGCGCGGCACCTTCTCGCAGCGCCATTCCGGCCTGATCGACCAGACCACCGAAGAGCGTTACTACCCGCTGAACCACATCCGGGCCGGTCAGGCGCGGTATGAGGTCATCGACTCGATGCTCTCGGAATATGCGGTTCTGGGCTTTGAATATGGCTATTCGCTCTCTGAACCGAACACGCTGGTGATGTGGGAGGCGCAGTTTGGCGACTTTGCCAACGGCGCGCAGATCATGTTCGACCAGTTCGTGAACTCGGGCGAGTCGAAGTGGCTGCGGATGTCGGGCCTCGTCTGCCTGCTGCCGCATGGCTATGAGGGTCAGGGGCCGGAACACTCCTCCGCCCGTCCCGAGCGGTTCCTGCAAATGTGCGCCAATGACAACTGGATCGTCGCCAATTGCTCAACCCCGGCGAACTACTTCCACATCCTGCGCCGCCAGTTGCACCGCAACTTCCGCAAGCCGCTGGTTCTGATGACGCCGAAATCGCTGCTGCGTCACCCGCTGTGTATCTCGGATGCCGAGGATTTCACGACGGGCAGCCAGTTCCACCGCGTGCTGTGGGATGATGCGCAAAAGGGCCATTCGGACCTGACGCTCAAGGCCGATGACAAGATCAAGCGCGTCGTCATGTGCTCGGGCAAGGTCTATTACGACCTGCTGGCCGAACGCGACAAGCGCGGCGCCGATGACATCTACCTGCTGCGGCTGGAACAGTTCTACCCCTTCCCGGTGCAGGCCCTGTCCAAGGAACTGGAACGGTTCAAGGGCGCGGAAATCATCTGGTGCCAGGAAGAGCCGAAGAACCAGGGCTACTGGACCTTTGTCGAGCCGAACCTCGAATGGGTGCTTAACAAGATCGGCGCCAAGCACAGCCGCCCGCGTTACGTCGGGCGCGCCGCCTCGGCCTCGCCCGCCACCGGCCTCGCCTCGCGCCACAAGCACGAACAAGAGATGCTGGTGAACGAGGCCCTCACCCTCTGACCTTTCCCGCGGGGCCGCCATGGCCCCGCCCGACCCAATGACAGAACGCCGCAAAGGCGTGGAGGAAGACAAAATGACCGACGTTATGGTGCCCGCCCTTGGCGAATCCGTCAGCGAAGCCACCGTCTCCACCTGGTTCAAGAAGGTGGGCGATTTCGTCAAACAGGACGAAATGCTCTGCGAACTCGAAACCGACAAGGTTTCGGTCGAGGTTCCGGCCCCGGTCTCGGGTGTGCTGAGCGAGATCATCGCCGCCGAGGGCGAGACGGTTGCCGCCAATGCCCGCCTTGGCATCATCGCCGAAGGCGCTGCCGGCGCCGCCGAGGCCCCCAAGGCCGAGGCCGCACCCGCGGCTGCGGCCCCTGCTGCCGCCCCTGCCAAGGCGGTCGAGGATGCGCCCTCAGCCAAGAAGGCGATGGCCGAGGCTGGCCTCTCGCCCGATCAGGTGCAGGGCACCGGCCGCGATGGCCGCATCATGAAGGAAGATGTGGCCCGCGCCGTCGCCGCCCCGGCCCCGGCCCCCGCTTCTGCCCCGGCCCCGGCCTCGGTCCCGCGCGGCCCGGTCAATGCCGATGACGCCAGCCGCGAAGAGCGCGTCAAGATGACCCGCCTGCGCGCCACCATCGCCCGCCGCCTGAAAGACGCGCAGAACACCGCCGCCATGTTGACCACCTATAATGAGGTGGACATGTCCGGCATCATGGAACTGCGTAACACCTACAAGGACCAGTTCGAGAAAAAGCACGGCGTCAAGATGGGCTTCATGTCCTTCTTCGTCAAAGCCTGCTGCCACGCGCTGAAAGAAGTGCCGGAAGTGAATGCCGAAATCGACGGCGGCGATATCATCTACAAGCACTATGTCCACATGGGCGTGGCGGTCGGCACCCCGACCGGCCTCGTCGTGCCGGTGGTGCGCGATGCCGACCAGATGGGCTTTGCCCAGATTGAAAAGAAAATCGGCGAACTCGGCCTGCGCGCCCGCGA
>CALLZQ010000821.1 GCA_937858255.1 uncultured Tabrizicola sp. | reverse complement strand
AGCAGATCAAGACCCGCGTTCACCCCGTTGATCCAGAGTTGCAGCGCCAGCACCGCCCGGCTGCGCTCGGTCGCGATCAGCCAGCCGTTGACCGCATAAAGCGCGATGGTCGCCGGCGCCCCCCAGATGCGGATATCCAGATAGGCCCGCGCCAGCCCCTCAACCTCGGCCGAGGCTGGCGCCAGACGAAAGGCCGCCCAGACCAGCAGTCCCTGCCCGGCGGTGATCACCGCCCCCGCCACCAGACCAACGGCAAGGGCACGATACAGGATCGCGGCACATTCAGCCCGCGCGCCCGCCCCATGCGCCTGCGCCGCCAGCCCACTGGTCCCCATCCGCAGAAAGCCGAAAATCCAGTAGACCGAGGCGAGAATAACCGCCCCCAGCCCCACCGCGCCAATCGGCGCCGCCGTGCCGATCTGGCCGACGACGGCGGTATCCACAGCACCCAGAATCGGCACTGTCGCATTCGACAGGATGATCGGCCAGCTTATCGCCCAGATCCGGGCGTTGGTCACGGCGCTCACCCCGCGGCGGGTTCTTCCGGCTCCAGGGGCGGCATCAGGAAAGGCCCGGTCGCCTGCGCGAACAGCCGCGCGCGGTTATCCTGCCACGCCTCGACATGCACGCTGGCATAGCGCCGGCCCGAACGGTTGATCCGCGCCCGCGCATAGGCATCGCGCGGCAGGCCCGAGCGCAGATAATCCACCGTGAAATCAATGGTCTTTGGAAAGCGCACCGCCGCCAGCCCCGAGGCGGGGTCGAAGCGCCCGCTCTCCATCTCTTCCCACAGACCAGCCCAGGCCAGTTCGATCTGGGCGCAGACCTCCAGAAAGGCCGCCGTCACCCCGCCATGCAGCGCCGGCAACAGCGGGTTGCCGATCAGCTTGTCATCAAAGGGCAGAATCGCGGTCAGCTCATCGCCGCGCCGCTCGAACTGGATGCCCAGATAGGTGACATAGGGCACACCAGAGACCAGCGCGCTCAGCGCCGCATCGCGCCGCTGTTTGACCACCTGCACCGGTTCGGGCCGTTTTTTCATGCCTGCCCCCTTGCCGCGGCATCGACGGTAAAGGCGCCATTGGCCGCCGCCACCGGACGGGCGGTATCCTCATCCGTCGCCGTCACCCGCACGAAGGCGACCGAGCGGGTCATGTGATAGCATTCGGCCCGGGCCGTGATGGTTTGCCCCGGCGTTGCGGCGCGGAAATAGTCGATCCGCAGATCCAGCGTCGCCGTCGTTCCGGGCGCTGCGGGATGACACATCACCGCCGCCCCCGAGGCCGTGTCCATCAACGCCGAAACCGCCCCGCCATGGATCACCCCTGTCGCCGGATCCCCGACAAAGCGCGGGTCATAGGGCATCGAGATCACCGCCGTCCCGTTCCCCAAGCTTTCAAAGGTCATGCCAAGCGCCCGCGCATGCGGGATGGCCTCGATAAACTGGCGGGCGATCTGGATCAGGTCGGTCATGGGAATCCTTCCGCCCCCATATTCCCGGGTTATCCGCGCACCGCAAGAGGGCACACCCGTTGCACGCGGGCCGCTCTGCCCTATAGTCTGAACAGAGGAAGGACCGGGGAAAAGCGAAGATGACCGAGACTGGCCGCCTGAGCTTCAAGGAAATGTGCGCGCGTTTCGATGTGACGCCGCGCACCCTGCGCTATTATGAATATATCGAGTTGCTTGCCCCCGAAAAGGAAGGCCGCGCCCGCTTTTACGGCTCACGCGAGGTGGCGCGGATGACCCTGATCTTGCGCGGGCGCCGCTTTGGCTTTTCACTGGAAGAGATCCGGCAATGGCTGCTGAGTTATCGCCAGAAAGGCACCCGCCCGCAGCTTGAGGAATTTCTCGGCATGGCCGACCGCCAGTTGGGCGAGTTGGAGCGTCAGCGCGCCGAACTTGATGCGACGATTGCCGATCTCAAGGCCCTTCGCGCCACCACCGTCGCCGAGCTGGGCAAGCTCGACTAGGCCCGCTGCGGGCTTCCACCACGTCAAGCTCGCCTGTGACGTGACGTTACGCTGACGTAAACGTAAAGCAGTCTGGTAAGACTCGGCCAAAGCACACATCTGCGACCGCAGTGATCCCTTGTGCCAAAGAGTACGCCCATGACTGATGACCTGATGACCATTCGCCAGATGTGTGACGCCTTTGACGTCACACCCCGGACCTTGCGGTTCTACGAATCCAAGGAATTGCTGTCGCCGATCCGCGACGGCTCTCGCCGCCTGTTCACCAAGCGCGACCGCGCGCGTCTGAAACTGATCCTGCGCGGCAAGCGGTTCGGGTTCAGCCTCGAAGATATCCGGCAGGTGCTGGACCTCTATGCCCGCGATGGCGCCAACGCCGCGCAGGCGATCCGCACCTATGACCTCGCACGCGAACGCCTGTCGCAGATGGAGGCGCAGCGCGCCGAACTCGACGTGGCGATTAGGGAATTGAAAGCGGAATTGGCCGAAGGTGAGCGGATGATCGCCACCCTGCGGCAGGCCGCCGAGTAAGACCGACTTTAGGGAGAGAGAGACGATGCCCAGCTATACCGCCCCCGCCAAGGATATGCAGTTCCTGCTGCATGATGTTCTGAAGGTCTCGGCCAGCGATGTGCCGGGCTATGGCGATCTGGATCAGGGGTTTACCGCCGCCGTGTTGGAAGAGGCGGGCAAGGTCGCCTCGGAAGTGCTGGCCCCGCTGAATGCGGTCGGCGACAAAGAGGGCTGCCATCTGGAAAACGGCGTCGTCCGCACCCCCAAGGGCTTTGACGCGGCCTTCAAGGCGATGAAAGAGGGCGGCTGGACAGCCCTCGACTGCGACCCGGAATATGGCGGTCAGGGTCTGCCCTATCTGATGGGCACGGCGGTGGGTGAGATCTTTGTCTCGGCCAACATGGCCTTCAACATGTATCAGGGCCTGACCCATGGCGCCTATTCGGCGATCCATGTGCACGGTACGGCGGAGCAAAAGGCCAAGTATCTGCCCAAGATGGTCAGCTGTGACTGGACCGGCACGATGAACCTGACCGAGCCGCATTGCGGCACCGACCTTGGCCTGATGCGGACCAAGGCCGAACCGCAGGCCGACGGCAGCTACAAGATCACCGGGCAGAAAATCTTCATCTCAGCCGGCGAACATGATCTGGCGGAAAACATCATCCACCTCGTCCTCGCCAAGGCGCCGGGCGGCGGTGAGGGCACCAAGGGCATCTCGCTCTTCATCGTGCCGAAGTTTCTGGTGAATGACGACGGCAGCCTTGGTCAGCGCAACAGCCTGTCCTGCGGCAAGATCGAGGAAAAGATGGGCATTCACGGCAATGCCACCTGCGTCATGAACTACGATGGCGCGACCGGCTGGCTCTTGGGCGATCTGCACAAGGGGATGCGGGCGATGTTCACCATGATGAACGAGGCCCGCCTTGGCGTGGGCCTGCAAGGCTATGCCCAGGCCGAGGCCGCCTATCAGAACGCACTGGCCTATGCCAAGGACCGCCTTCAGGGCCGCGCCATCACCGGTGTCGAAAACCCGGATGGCCCGGCCGACCCGCTGATCGTCCACCCCGATATCCGCCGCAATCTGATGGACCAGAAGAGCTTTGTCGAAGGCGCCCGCGCCCTGACCTTCTGGGCCGCGCACCTGATCGACCGTTCGCATCGTCTGGACGATGCTGCGGCTGAGGGCCTTGTCAGCCTGATGATCCCGGTGATCAAGGGTTTCCAGACCGACAAGGGCTTTGACATGGCCGTTGCCGCCCAGCAGGTCTATGGCGGCCATGGCTATATCGAGGAATGGGGCATGTCCCAATTCGCCCGCGATGCCCGGATCGCCATGATCTATGAGGGCGCCAACGGCGTGCAGGCGCTTGACCTCGTGGGCCGCAAACTGGCGCAGGACGGCGGCAAGCATGTCATGGCCTTCTTTGAGATGGTCAAGGCCGAGTGCAAGGCCCATGACGGCGATGACCGGATGAAGGGCTTTACCGATGCTCTGAAACTGGCGTCCAAGCAACTGCAACAAGCCGGCATGTTCTTCATGCAGCAGGGGATGAAAAACCCCAACGCCGCGCTGTCGGGCAGCTATGACTTCATGCATCTGATGGGCCATGTCTGCCTTGGCCTGATGTGGACCCGGATGGCCAAGGCCGCCTATGCGGCACTGGATGCGGGGGCCGCCGACAAGGACTTCTACCAGACCAAGATCGCCACCGGGCGCTACTACATGGCGCGCCAGCTGCCTGCCTGTGCCATGCACCTCGCCCGGATCGAAACCGGCGCCGATCCGGTCATGGCGCTGGCCGCCGAAGCGTTCTAAGCTGCCGGCAACCGGGGCGCGAACCCTCGCGCCCCACCCCGCCGGAGACTGCCCGATGCCCAAACGCTTTCGCCTGACCCGCCGTTTCCCGGTTGCCATGACCGAAGACGGCTACCGCCGCCTCAAGCGGTTCGCAGGCGAAGCGGGTCTGGATGAGGGAGAGGCGCTGTCGTTCCTGTTCGAGCATTTCGACAGCGTGACCGACAAGGACAATCTGACCCACCGGCTCAGGCTGTTCAATTCGGAACTGGATGATCGCAAGCGCTGAAACGCCGCCTTCATCTGTTCCCAAATATCCTCCGGGGGTCCGGGGGTGGAAAACCCCCGGGCGCGTCCCCGGGGCGCAAGGGGAGGAGAGGAAGAAGTGACAGCCCGTCTCTATTGCTTTGGCGAAAGCGGCAATGCCTATAAATGCGCGCTGGCGCTAACCCTGACCGGCAGCGACTGGCAGCCGGAATTCGTCGATTTCTTCAACGGCGGCGCCCGCAGCCCGGAATTCCGCGCCATCAATGAAATGGGCGAGGTGCCGGTACTGGTCGATGGCGACCTGACCCTTACCCAATCGGGCCTGATCCTGAACCATATTGCCGAAAAGACCGGTAAACTTGGCGGACAGACCGCAGAAGAGCGGCGCGAGATCCTGCGCTGGATTCTCTGGGACAATCACAAGCTCTCGACCCAGATCGGCACCACCCGGTTTTTGATGAACTTCCTGCCCGAGGACAAGCGCCCCGCCGGCGTGATCCCCTTTCTGCAAGGCCGTCTCAAGGCCGCTTACAAGGTGTTGAACGACCACCTCGCCACCCGCGACTGGGTGGTGGGACGCAGCGTCACCATCGCGGATCTGAGTTGTTGCGGCTACCTCTATTACCCTGAACCCTTTGGATTTGACCGCGCCGACTGGCCCCATATCGCCGCTTGGCTGGACCGCATCGCCGCCCTGCCCGGCTGGCAAGCCCCCTATGATCTGATGCCCGGCAACCCCTCGGACCGGGCGTGAAGGAGAAGACGATGACAGAAGCCTATATCTACGACGCCGTCCGCACCCCGCGCGGCAAGGGCCGGCCCGATGGCGCCCTGCATGAGGTGACCTCGGTCGCGCTCTCGGCCCGCCTGCTGAATGCCGTCAAGGCCCGCAACGGGCTGGAGGGTCACGCGGTCGAGGATGTGATCTGGGGCAACGTGACCCAAGTCGGCGAGCAGGGCGGCTGCCTTGCCCGCTCGGCGGTGTTGCTTTCCGATCTCGACCAGTCGATCCCGGGCCTAGCGATCAACCGCTTTTGTGCCTCGGGGATGGACGCGGTGAACCTCGCCGCCAATCAGGTCACGGGCGGCGCCGGTCAGGCCTATATCGCCGGCCGGGTGCAGAGGAAGGGGCGCGGCGG
>CALLZQ010000820.1 GCA_937858255.1 uncultured Tabrizicola sp. | reverse complement strand
GCATTGCCGGCCAGACCGGCCTGTGCCAGACCGCCCCGGATCAGCGCATCGGGGATGGCGATATTGGCGGTCGAGGGCACAGCCTTGACCCCGCCATAGACCGATACCGCCGGCGTCACCTTGTATTTCAGGATGACGGCGGCCTGATTGCTTTCCCACTGGGCATTGAGGCCGGTGTAGAGGCCGGCGTTATAGCTGGCATCGGCGCCATAGGGCATGTTCAGATAGAAGGCCCAGGCCAATTTTTCGTTGATGTCACGCTTGTAGCCAAAGGACAGCGTGGTGTAGTCGCCCGCCATATCGCCGGTGCTGGAGCCATTGAACACGCTGGCCGGGCCGGGCAGGCCGGTATAGGTGCCGCGCACCTTGGGCGCGACATGCGACATGCCGAATTCCAGATAGTTGCCCTGTTCGAACAACAACCCATAGCTCAACCGGCTGCGGTCGAGGCCGCCTGCCTGCACACTCCCCGCCGCCAAGACCACAAGGCCCGCCGCAGCAATCGTCTTTTGCATTGTCCTCATCCTGTTTTTTAGGATTTCCCCTGAAAACAGCCTATGGACTACCGGCGAATCGGTCAATTCCTGACGCGGCGTCACGAACTTGTGACGGTGACGCGATGTGGCAATTTGGCTCGGTTCCGTGCTTCTGAACGTATGTTGTACAGGTTGCCGGCGACGATCAGCACCGCGCCAAGGATGACCAGTAGGTCAATCAGTTCATTGTAGAACAGCGCGCCGATCAGGGCGATCAGCGGCAGGCGGGCAAAGTCGATGGGCATGACGAATGAGGCCGGGGCAAGGCGCAGCGCCGAGGTCAGGCACAGATGCGCCAGAAGGCCCGCGCAGCCGATCAGCACCAGCCAGGGCAAGGTTTGAGCGGTCGGCCAGCTGACCGCGCCGTCATAGCCCGCAAGAATGGCCCCCATGAAGAACTGCATGAGCGTCAGCCAAAACAGGATCGAGACAATGGATTCGGCCCGTGTCAGCGCCTTGGTGGCGATATTGGTCAGGGCAAAGCTGATGGCACTGCCCGCCGCCGCCAGAACCCCCAGTTCGATGGCGGAAAAATCCGGCCGTGCGACGATCAGGATCCCGGCAAAACCCAGCAGCGCGGCAAAGACCCGCGCCCGCGTGATCCGCTCGCCCAGAAAGAACGGTGAGAGGATCAGCACCCAGATGGGTGAGGCGAATTCGATGGCAAAGACCTGTGCCAGCGGGATCAGCGTCAGGGCCAGCAGCCACAGGTTCTGCCCGGCGAAATGCACGGTATTGCGGGCCAGATGCCCGGCCAGACGATTGGCCCGCACCTCATGCAGCCGCCCCATGGTCCCGGCGATGGCCAAGACCAGCACAAAGCCGATGGCCGAGCGGACCGTCATGATCTCGAATGTGTCGTGCAGCCCCTTGATCTGCCGTGTCGCCACCGCCATCGCCGTGAATGAGGCGATGGAGCCGGTCATCCACAAAGCTGCGCGCAGCGGATGCACCTCGCCCTCGGCTGG
>CALLZQ010000819.1 GCA_937858255.1 uncultured Tabrizicola sp. | reverse complement strand
CGGATCTCATCGGTCGCCACCGTGTCATTTTCGTTGACGATCGGCACGACCCCCAGTCCCAGCAGGGTCTCCATCGTCGCGCGGCTGTTGAGGTAGCGCCGGCGATCCTCGGTGTCTTCCAGTGTCACCAGCACCTGCGCGGTGGTGATCCCATGCGGGGCCAGCACCTCTTCATAGGCGCGGGCCAGACGGATCTGCCCCACTGCCGCCGCCGCCTGCGACTGTTCCAGCGTCAGCGCGCCCTCGGGCAAGCCCAGCACCTTGCGCCCCAGCGCAATCGAGCCCGAAGAGACCAGTACCACATCGGTGCCGCGCAGCTTGGCCTCGACCACATCCAGCGCAAGGGCCGAAAGCCAGCCCTGCCGCAAACCGGCCTTGCGGTCCACCAGCAGGGCCGAGCCGATCTTGACCACCAGCCGCCGCGCCTCACGCAGATCGGGCGCCATCATCGGTTTCAGGGCTGCCAAGGTCCGCTCTCCTCTTGGGGTTCCTGATCCTGAATGACGCCGTAAAGCGCCCGCAGGACATCGGGCAGCCCCTTGCCCGACACGCCCGAGATCACATGCACCTGCCCGCCGCTGGCCTTTTCCAGCGCCCGGCGGCGGTCGCTGATCTGCTTGGCATCCATCGCATCGACCTTGTTCATGGCAAGGATACGGGGCTTGTCGCCCAGTTCCTCGTCATAGGCCTCAAGCTCGGCCACGATGGTGCGGTAATCCTTGGTGATGGTCGAAGAGGTGCCATCGACCAGATGCAGCAGCACCTTGCAGCGTTCGACATGGGCAAGGAACTGGGTGCCAAGGCCGCGCCCCTCGCTCGCCCCTTCGATCAGGCCGGGAATGTCGGCCATCACAAACTCGCGCCCGTCGATGCCGACGACGCCGAGGTTCGGGATCAGGGTGGTAAAGGGGTAATCGGCAATCTTGGGCCGGGCGTTCGAGACGGCCGAAAGGAAGGTCGATTTCCCGGCATTCGGCAGCCCGACCAGACCGGCATCGGCGATCAGCTTCAACCGCAGCCAGATGGTGCGCTCGACACCTTCCTGCCCCGGATTGGCCCGCGCCGGCGCCCGGTTGGTCGAGGTCTTGAACCGCAGATTGCCCCAGCCGCCATTGCCACCCTGCGCCAGCAAGACCCGCTGCCCGCCCTCGGTCAGATCGGCGATGACGGTTTCCTCATCCTCGTCGATGATCTCGGTGCCCACCGGCACACGCAGCACGATGTCATCGCCCGATTTGCCGGTTTTCTGGTTGCCCATGCCGGGCTGGCCCGACTTGGCGAAGAAATGCTGCTGATAGCGAAAGTCGATCAGGGTGTTCAGCCCCTCGAC
>CALLZQ010000818.1 GCA_937858255.1 uncultured Tabrizicola sp. | reverse complement strand
CGGATGGTGCCGCTGGCCGGCCATGCCCTGTCCGAACCCGGGATCTCCGAGGGTCTGGTCCATGCCATGAACGCCCTGCGCCCGGAATGAGCGACGAGGCCAAGACCCCCGAACTGACCCTGCGTGGCCTGCGCGTCTTTGTCGCGCTGGAAGAGACAGGTTCCGTCATCGGCGCCGCCCAGCGGATTGGCGGCTCAGCCTCGGGCGTGTCACAGCATATCACGGCGCTGGAGACCGCCGTCGGCGCGCGGCTTTTCGACCGCAAGGCCAAGCCGGTGACGTTGACCCCCGCCGGGCAGGCGCTCAGCCGCCATGCGCACCGGATCCTATCTGCGGTGTCCGAGGCGCAGACCGATCTGGCCGAACTCAGCCTCTCGGCCTTGCCGCAACTGAATCTGGCGATCATCGACGATCTCGACGCCTCGCTGACCCCGGTGCTGGTGTCGGCGGTGCAATTGCGGATGCCGCGCTGCTTCGTCCATGCGGTCTCGGGCCGGTCAGACCATGTGGTCCAGCGGGTCGAGGCGCGGGAGGCCGATATCTGCTGCCCGAGGGGCCGGGCTATCAGATCCACCCGATTCTCAAGGAATCCTTCGTGTTGGTGGCGGCGCGCGGGGTGATCGGTGAAGAGGTGCGCCCGGCCTTGGACCGGCTGCCTTTCGTGCAATATTCCGAAACCTTGCCACTGGGGCAAAAGGTGGCGCGTCACCTGCGCCGCGTCCGCCTGGCCCCCGAACGGCGCTTTGCGCTGGAGGCGACGCGCTCAGTCCTTGCCATGGTGGTGCAGATGCGCGGCTGGACTCTGACCACGCCGCTGAACCTGATGGATGCGGAACGGTTCCTGCCGCAACTTGATGTGCTGCCGCTGCCCTTTGCCGGTGAGACCCGGCACGTTTCGCTGATCGCGCGGGAGGGGGAGTTGGGCGAATTGCCCGAGACCATGGCGCGCGATTGCCGCACCATCGCCCGGGCACGGCTGGTGCCAAGGTTTCAGGCGATTGCCCCGGCGCTGGTCGGCGCGATAGAGGTCATGGCCGAGGACTAGCCCCGCGCAAAGGCGACGATTTCGCCGACAAGGCAATCAAGGCTGTCGGTCCATGTCCCGTCAGGCAGCCCCTCGGTCAACAGTGACAGTTCGGTGCAGGCCACCAGCAGATGGTCGCATTCTGCTGCCAGGGGTGCGGCCAGCGCGGCCAGCCGCGCGCGTCCTTCATCCGCGTTGATCCCGGCCTTAACCTGCCGGATCAGCGCCAGCACCGGCGCCTCATCCCCGGGCCAGATCATAGTCAAACCCGCCTCGGCAAAGGCGCGGTCAAAGGCCCCGGTCAGCCGCACCGCGGGTGAGGCGAGCATCCCGATCCGCCGCCCGCTCCCCAGCTCACGCACTGTAGCCGTACGCATGTCGAGAAAGGGCAGGGGCGTGGCCGCCGCGATCTCCCCCGCATAGGCATGGGCCGTGTTGCAGGGCATGGCCAGAGCTTCGGCCCCCGCCGCTGCCAGATCCCGTGCCATGGCCGCCAGCACCGGCGCCGGATCCTCGCCGCGCCCCTCGATCAGCCGGGCGACCCGGCTGGGAACGCCCGGGTTTTGATGGACGATCAGCGGCACATGGTCGGCGTCATCCCGCGCCGGCACGGCGGCCAGCACCTTTTGCATCAAGAGGATCGTCGCCTCTGGCCCCATGCCGCCGAGAATACCCACCCGCCGCATCAAAGGCCCTCAGGGTTTCGGCAGGACATGGGTATAACCGGTCAGCCCGATCGCCCCGCCGGTATGCAGGAACAAGACCCGCTGCCCCTTGGTGAAATGGCCCTTGCGGATCAGGTCGATCAGCCCTGCCGCCCCCTTGCCGGAATAGACCGGGTCCAACAGGATCGCCTCTTGCCGGGCAAAGAGCGAGATCGCCTCAAGCGTGCTGTCTGCCGGAATTCCGTAGCCCTGCCCGATGTAGTCGCAATTCGCCACCACATCCTCACGCCGCACCGCGCCGCTCACACCCAGCTTTGCCTCGGTCGCCTGCGCCAGACGGAAGACGTTTTCTTCCTGCTTGTCCTTGGGCGCCCGCACCCCGATGCCCAGCAGGGGCAATTGGGCGTTCAGCGCCTTTAGCCCGACGATCAGCCCGGCATGGGTGCCTGCCGAGCCGGTCGCCGTCACCATATGGTCAAAGGCCAGCCCCCGCTCGACCATCTGTCCGATCAGTTCCAGCGCGCAATTGACATAACCCAGCGCCCCGGTCGGGTTCGACCCACCCCCCGGAATGGCATAGGGCCGCCGCCCCTTGGCCCGGAACCCCTCGGCCACCGCCATCAGTTCGGCATTCATATCAAGGCCCGGCCCGCGATATTCGATGCTGGCGCCATGCAGCACATCCAGAAGGACATTGCCGTTTTCACGGTAATTCGGCTCGTTATAGCCGGTGCGGTCTTCGAGAATGATGTGGCAATCCAAGCCCAGCTTTGCCGCCGCCGCCGCCGTCTGCCGCGCATGGTTCGATTGCGTCGCGCCTTGGGTCAGGACCATGTCGGCACCCTGCTCCAGCGCCTCGGCCATCAGGAATTCCAGTTTGCGCGTCTTGTTCCCCCCGGTCGAAAGGCCGGTGCAATCGTCCCGCTTGATCCAGATCTCTGGCCCTCCCAGCAGCGCCGACAGGCGCGGCAGGGGTTCAAGCGGTGTCGGCAGATGGCCCAGCCGGATACGGGGAAAACGGGAAAGCTGCATGTCTGCTCCTGACTTCGGGCGCGTGGCCCCTTCATCTGTTCAAAGTATCCCGAGGGAAGAGGTGTCCCCCAAGCGGGCGACAGACCGCTATCTCACCCCCGGGGCACGAATTTCTCAAGCCGGATATCGGCGGTCCGTGCGGCCCTCCATCCCCTCGAACCGGCTGATGCTGGCGGTAACGGCGGCAAGCTGGGCCAGACCCTCGGGCGCCACCCGTTGCCAGGTCACGGTCTTGAGAAACTTGTGGACCGACAGCCCGCCGGTATAGCGCGCAGCCCCGCTGGTCGGCAGCACATGATTGGTCCCCGCCGCCTTGTCGCCAAAGGCCACCGTCGACTCCGCCCCCAGAAACAGCGAGCCATAGGCCCTCAGCCGCGCCTTCCACCACTCCAGATCAGCGGCCTGCACATGCAGATGCTCGGGCGCGATGCGGTCGGCCTCGTGGGCCATCTCCTCACGCCCGGTGCAAAGGATGATCTCGCCCAGCCCCTGCCAGGCGGCGAGGGCCGCGCTGCGGTTTGGTTCGGGCAGTTCGGCGGCGCAGAGCGGCGCCAGCCGGGCCACCTCGGCGGCCAGAGCGGGGCTGTCGGTCACCAGCCAGACCGGCGAATTCGCCCCATGCTCGGCCTGCCCGATCAGATCCCAGGCGACGACCAGTGGGTCGGCAGTGCCATCGGCCAGCACCAGCGAATCGGTCGGCCCGGCCACCATGTCGATGCCGACCCGGCCATAGAGCAGCCGCTTTGCTTCGGCGACATATTGGTTGCCCGGACCCACAAGGATATCGGCAGGCGGCAGACCGAACAGGCCAAAGGCCATTGCCGCCACGCCCTGAATTCCCCCCAGCGCCAGCACCCGGTCCGCACCGCAAGGGCCAAGGGTGTAAAGGATCGCATCGGGCGCCCCCGCCGGCGCATCGGCCCTCGGCGGGGTCACGGCGGCGACATGGGCGACCCCCGCCACCTTGGCGGTCGTCACCGTCATCATCGCGCTGGCGATATGGCTATAGCGCCCGCCCGGCACATAACAGCCCGCCGCCGCCACCGGAATCAACCGCTGCCCTGCCACCAAGCCGGGGCGCAGCTCGACCTCGGTTTCGCGGATGCTGTCGCGCTGGGCCTGTGCGAAACGGGCAATGTTTTCCTGTGCCCAGGCGATATCGTCCTTTAGTTGTTGCGGCACCCGGGCGGCGGCCTCGGCCATTGCCTCGGGGCCGATCTCGACCGGCCCTTCCCAGCGATCCAGTTCCCGCGCCATCCGGCGGGCAACCTCTTCGCCCCCGGTTTCGACCTCGGCCAGCAGCCGGGCCACGGTTTCGGTCAGCGCATGATCAGCGCCCGGCGGCTGTGGCGCGGCGCGCTTGAGATAGGCAGGTGCATTGATCGTCATGGGCGCGGACATCTGACCTCCGGTCGCGGGCTGCCCCGTTTTCCGCCGATGCCCCCGGTGCAGGCAATCGAAATGCCGGGCCTTCAGGAAATCGGAATGCACCCGGCGCGCCGCGTGAACCCGTTTCCCCTGTACAGCGGGGCCGCTTTGCGCTATGGCCCGCCGCTACGGCGCGTGTATCCGCAGCCCGGGCGAGGAGGCCCGGCCAAGGGGATGGGTGGTGCCGTCAGGCTTCACGGGTGCAAAAGTCACCCCCTTTGGGAAAGACATCATGACGGATATGAATCTGGCCGCGCCCTTGGCGCAGGCCCTGGCTGACAAGGGCTATGAGACGCTGACCTCGGTACAATCGGCGGTTCTGGCCGAGGGGCTGGAGGGGCGCGATCTCTTGGTTTCCGCCCAGACCGGCTCGGGCAAGACCGTGGCCTTTGGCCTTGCCATCGCACCCGAGGTGCTGGGGAACCAGACGCAACTGCTTTACTCCGACAAGCCCATTGCGCTGGTCGTGGCGCCGACGCGCGAACTGGCCTTGCAGGTCAAGCGCGAGTTCGACTGGCTGTACGGCCCTGCCGGGGCGCATCTGGCCTCTTGCGTGGGCGGCATGGACTACCGAACCGAACGCCGCGCGCTGGAGCGTGGGGCGCATATCGTCGTCGGCACGCCCGGGCGTCTGCGCGACCATATCGAGCGCGGCTCGCTCGACCTGTCGGCCTGCCGCGCCGTGGTGCTGGATGAGGCGGATGAGATGCTGGACCTCGGCTTTGCCGAGGATCTGGAATTCATCCTGTCCTCGGCCCCCGAGGATCGCCGCACGCTGATGTTCTCGGCCACCGTGCCGAAAGAGATCGAAAAGCTGGCCGCCAGCTTTCAGCGCGATGCCATGCGGATCGTCGCCAAGGGCGAGGCGCGGCAGCATGTCGATATCGAATACCGTGCCCTCTCGGTCGCGCAACGCGACAAGGAACATGCGATCTTCAACCTGCTGCGGTTTTATGAGGCGCGGACAGCCATCGTCTTTTGCAAAACCCGGGCGAATGTGAATCACCTGTTTGCCCGAATGGTGAACCGGGGTTTTCAGGTCGTCGCCCTGTCGGGGGAACTGAGCCAGACCGAACGGATGCACGCGCTGCAAGCGCTGCGTGACGGGCGGGCGCGGGTCTGTATTGCCACCGATGTGGCGGCGCGCGGGATCGACCTGCCGGGGCTGGAACTGGTGGTTCATGCCGATCTGCCCTCGAATTCGGAAACGCTGCTGCACCGTTCGGGCCGCACCGGCCGGGCCGGGAACAAGGGCGTTTCCGCGCTGATCGTGGTGCCGACGGAGTTCAAAAAGGCAAGCCGTCTGCTGCAAGGCGCTAAGGTCACGCCGGAATGGGGCAAGGCCCCCAGCGCCGAAGAGGTGCAGGAAAAGGATGATGAGCGGCTGCTCGATCACCCCTCGCTT
This sequence comes from uncultured Tabrizicola sp., assembly GCA_937858255.1. Lineage (GTDB taxonomy): Bacteria > Pseudomonadota > Alphaproteobacteria > Rhodobacterales > Rhodobacteraceae > Pseudotabrizicola. Next base: position 5,160 of record CALLZQ010000818.1, on the reverse strand, counting down.
GCCGAGGGTGTGGGCGAGGATGGCGCGATGGCGGCGACGCTGCTCGACCGGTTCGGCGCCGAGACCGTGGCGGCGGCCTTTTTCCGCCAGTGGCGTGCTAACCGTTCCGCGCCCGAGGTTCTGTCCGACAGCCTGCCGCCGCCGGCGCCGCTGCCCCCGCGTGAGCGGGGCGAGTTCGGCCCTTCGGTGTGGTTCTCGGTTTCGGTGGGCCACTCTGGCCGGGCCGAAGCGCGCTGGCTGCTGCCCAAGATCTGCGATGCCGGGGCGATTGCCAAGGATGGGATCGGTGCGATCCGGGTCAAGCAGGATGAGACCTATGTGCAGATCGCGGCGGCGCTGGCCGACCGCTTTGGCGCGACGGTAGAGTTGGACCGCGATCTGGTGATGACCCGGATGGAGGGCGAGCCGGATCTGGAACGCCCCGCCCGTCCGGCACGCCCGGCGCGCGAGGATCGCCCGCGCCCGGCCTATGCGAAAAAGCCACCGCGCTTTGTCGAGGATGAGGCAGAGGGTGGTGAGACCACCGCATCCGCACCGCGCGAAGAGCGCGCGCCCCGTGAAGAACGCGCGCCGCGTGCGGCGGCGCGTCGCGATGACAGTGAACGCAAACCTTACGTCCGCCGCGAAGAGGGGGATCGCAAGCCCTACGCCCCGCGGGAAGAGGGCGACCGCAAGCCCTATGCGCGCCGTGACGACAGCGACCGCAAGCCCTACGCTCGCCGTGAAGAGGGGGACCGCAAGCCCTATGCCCGCCGCGAAGACGGCGATGCCCCGCGCAAGCCGCGCTGGACGCCCGATGACCGGGCCGAACGCCCGGCCTATAAATCCGCCGGGTTCAAAAGCCATGGTGGCAGCCCGGACAAGCCCGCCCGCGCGGCTGGCTACAAGAGCCACCGCGCCGAGGGTTCCGCCCCGCGTCCGCGTGCGGAAGAGGCGGGCGAGGATCGGCGTACCTATGCCCCCAAGGGCGATGATGCCCGCCCCTTTGCCAAGCGGGAGGGCGGCAAATATGCTGGCAAACCCGCCGGGCGTTCGGGCGGTTTCAAAAGCCATTCAGGTGAAGGCGCGCGCCCCTATGCTGGGAAATCCGGCGCAGAGGCTGGCGGTAGCAAAGGACCGCGCCGCGCGGCTGGGGACAAACCCTTTGCCGCAAAGGGCGGCGCCGCGAAGTTCGGCGCACCGAAGCCCAAGGGCGACGCCCGCGATACGTCAAAGCGCTTCGTCCCGCCCAAGGGCGGCAAGCGTTGAGGCGACACTAGAACGGGCGGGCCAATCGGTCCGCCCGCATTCATTTGGGTCGGCCACAAGGGCTTGCCCGGAGAAATACGGTCAGGCGGCCACCGGGCTCACGTCGTCAGCCAAGATCTCTTCAATCTCTGCCGCACATCTTGCGTAATCGCTCTCTGTGATCCGGTTGTAGCTGTGGTCTGACTCAACCGAAACGATCCGTGTCGATGCCGAGAGCGGATAACGCCGCGCCGCCTCTGCGTTCCCGTAGCAATCATCTGTGCCCTGAATGACCAGCAACGGCTTTGTGACGGCGCAAAGATGCGACGTGCGCTCAGGTTCGTCGGGTTGTCGGGGTTGGCGAAAGGGATATCCAAGACCGATGATGGCCGAAACGGCCTCATGCCCGGCGGCCATCGTCGAGATGATTGCCCCCTTGGAATGGGCAAGCAGCAGCGTGGGTTGACCGTAGCGCAGATCCAGAAATGCCGCCAGCGAACGCGCCAATGCGTCGTTTGGGTGGGATGGATCATACGGGAAGAAGCAGACGGAATAGCCGCGCTGGTGAAAACGGCTGGTCAATCGTGTCAGCGCAGCGGACGCGAGACCGCTGTTCGCACGCCCGACGACGATCACAAGGCGCGGGTTGTCAAACCGCCCCCAGAGAAGGGCAGGGCGATGCGACGGATCAAGCTCTGCCATCCGCGCACTGATCGCGAGGCTTTCTGCAAATGCGTCACAGAACCTCAGCGTGATCGACAACTCATGCAGGATTGCCAAATCCTTCGGGTGGGTGTCCATCAATGTGCGCAGGGTATCTTGGCTTTCTGTCAGCCGACCCAGTTGCCGCAAGATCGCTGCCCGCTTGATCGCAAGCGGAACGCTCCCCGGCAGGTGACAGAGCGCGTCTTCTGCATAGCCGAGCGCGGCGGCAAAATCCTGTGCGTGAATACAGGTACCATGGCCGAAAATGCGGGGCGAAAGGAGTTGCCCGGTTTTCAGGTTTTTGGGTCGCTTGCGGCTGCAACGCCTCAAGCTCAGCCATCATTTCGGGTGAAACTGCAATCCAGCTCTCGGCGTGGCCTTTCTGGGCCTTGATGCGAACCTCAAAGGTTTCGGGCCTCAGATCGTCCGGTTCAATTGAAATTGCCTGATCAATACGCGCCGCCGTCTCGAACATGAAACGCGCCATCGCGGCGTTGTAGGGATCGGCCTGCGAACAAAACGCCTCTATCCATTCGCGCGATGCCGGAATGCGCTCTATGGAGACCGAAATGCACGAAGTGTAACCACACGCAGCCCCTACGATGGCGGAGAGCAAGAGCGCCGACTTGCGAAGCGTTATCGGGACTTGGCCGCTAGATATGGCAATTCCCGCCCCCGGTTGTCGGATAGCCTTATATCCATTGCAGAAGGGTACGAATGGGATGCCCGCCGTGAAGACTAGCAGGCGGCAGTCGGCGAACGTTGGCATCCTTGATAGCGCCAGCCGATGACAGCTTTCGAGAGTAGCGCTGCAGCATTTTGAAGTTAGGCGAAGGTCTGGTTTGGGCCGTATGTCACAAGATTTGAACTTTTTCTGCCTCCTTGTTTATATCGCACCATGTCACCCACCTTGAACACAGTCTATCCGCTCCGGGCCGCTCGCGTGCATGAGGCATGCGGCCCCGCTGCGGTCAGTTTTGCGCTGCGCACGGCTGCCCAGATCGGTGGCGATGTGATCTGGTTGCGAGAGCAGTGGCTGCCTGAACGGCTCAACCCTGCGGGGTTTGAGGGGGTTGAGCCTGATCGGTTGATTCTGGCGCAGACCGAAGACCAGACGGATACCTTGGCTGTCGCTGAAGAAGCCTTGCGTGATGGGGTTGCGCCCTTGGTGGTGGCGCAGATCACCCGTCCGATCAGCCTGACGGCGGGGCGGCGGTTGCAACTGGCGGCCAAGGCGGGCGGGACGACGGGCGTGTGTCTGATCCCCGATGGCATGGGTAGCAATGCAGTCGAGACGCGGTGGCATTGTGCGCCTGTGTTCGATGCGGATGACTCGACTCTGCAGCAATGGGATCTTATCAAGAACAAATCAGGAACATTAGGGTCTTGGCATGTTCGATGGGATGCAGCGGCGCGTCGTGTCATTGTGGTTTCCCCGGCTGGCGAGTGACCGGGTTCTGCGCGCGCGCCAGGTGGACGGGCCGTTTGCTCTGACGCTGGCGCAGAACAACGCCAACCGGATTTATTGTCTGAACAGCGCCGCTGAGGCACGCGGCCTTTATCGCGGGATGACGCTTTCGGATGCGCGAGCCTTTTGCCCAGATCTTTTGACCCGTTCTGCGGATCTGGCGGAGGATGCGCGGTTTCTGGGCAGTTTGCGCCGGTGGGCCACGCGCTGGTGCCCTTGGGTGGGGTTTGAGGGGCACGATGGGCTGGTGCTGAATATCACCGGCTCGGCGCATCTGTTTGGCGGGGAAGAGGCGATGCTGGCGGCGATGCGCGCGCGTCTCGCTCGTGCGGGTCTCGCGGTGCAGATCGGGCAGGGAGAGACCCGTGGCGCGGCGTGGGCGCGGGCGCATTTTGGCGAAGGGGCGGCGTTGGAGGATCTGCCGGTGGCGGCGCTGCGGCTTGGCGGTGAAACGGTGACAGCCCTGCAACGGATGGGGTTGCGAACCGTTGGCCAGTTGGCGAACAGCCCCCGCGCCCCGCTGGCGCGCCGGTTTGGAGCGAAGCTGCTCTTGCGTTTGGATCAGGCGTTTGGCCAGCAGCCTGAGCAAACCAGCCCCGAGGCCGACCCGCCCCATTTCGGTGTCCGCATGACGCTGCCAGAACCTATCGGGCTGGAAGCGGACGTGATGGCCGGGGCGAGGCGACTGTTGGAGCGGCTTTGCGACAAGCTGCGCGACCAGCAGTCCGGTGCGCGGGTGCTGTGCCTGACCCTGCGGCGGGTCGACGGGGACGCGCAGGATGTTGAACTGCGCCTTGCCCGCCCCCTGCGTGATCCGGCCCGCATTCTGCCGCTGTTTCAGCGCGGCGTTTCCGAGTTGGATGCAGGCTTTGGCATTGACCAGCTACGACTGGAGGCGGTGCAGGTCGAACCTTTGCCGCCCGAGCAGGTCGCCCATATCAGGGACCATGATCCGGGGCGGCTCGACGATCTGATCTCGCGCATCGGCACGCGGATCGGGCTGGAGAATGTGCAGCGGTTCCTGCCCGCTGACAGCCATATCCCTGAACGCAGTTTCATCATTGCCCCGGTGGCCTATTCCAAGCCTGAAAAGGGTTGGGTGCGCCTGCGCCCCCGTCCCATTATCCTGTTCCCGCCCGAACCCATCGCCGCCAGCGGGCCGCGCCCGCCAGAGCGGTTCCGCTGGCGGCGTATGACGCTGACAACGGGGCGGGTGACGGGGCCGGAGCGGATCACGCCGGAATGGTGGCTGGTGGATGATGCCTGGCAAAGCGGGCTGCGCGATTACTGGCGGGGGGGGACGCGGCCGGGGGGGCGGCTGTGGGTGTTCTACACGCCGCAAAACCCTGGCTGGTTCGTGCAGGGAGAGTTCGCATGAGCTATGCCGAACTCTGCGTGACCAGCAATTTCACCTTTCTCACCGGAGCATCTCACCCCGAAGAGTTGGTCACCCGCGCCGCCGAACTGGGGCTTGCTGCCATCGCCATCACCGACCGCAATTCATTGGCTGGGGTGGTTAGGGCCTTTTCTGCACTGAAGGTCTTGCAGCGCGAGGCGGAAGACGCGGTGGCGATCCGCTCGCAACACCGCGTTGACAGTTGTTCGCGGCAAGAGATTGGCACGCCAACCCCCATTGCCCGTCCTGACACGCGACATCTTCCCAAGCTGATCATCGGCTGCCGTCTGGTGCTGCGCGACAGCCCGGTTGAGTGGGTGGCCCTGCCCACTGACCTTGCCGCCTATCAGCGGCTCACCCGGCT
>CALLZQ010000817.1 GCA_937858255.1 uncultured Tabrizicola sp. | reverse complement strand
GTGATCGTGGCGAACCTGACCGCGATCGCTCGCAAGGGCTTTGGCATTGATCTCGATGATTTCGGCACGGGGCAAACCTCGATCGCCAATATCCGCCGGTTCTCGATTCGCCGGGTCAAGATCGACCGCTGTTTCGTCACCCATGCCGATACGGATCCCGAGCAGAAAAGGGTGATTGCCGCGATCCTGTCGATGTGTGAGGCGATGGGGCTGGAAACGGTGGCCGAGGGGGTGGAAACTCCCGGCGAATTCGCCACGCTGGCGCAATTGGGCTGTACCCATCTGCAAGGCTTTGGGATTGCAAAGCCGATGGCCGTGGAGGAAACCTTTGGCTGGATCGAGCGGCACCGCGCATCGCAGCCTGCGGCCCCCCTTGTCACGCGGCGCGGCCCTGCGTGATCGCCCGGCCTGCGTCCAAAGACCTTTTGCACAAGGGTGGAACCGAAAACCGCTTGACCTTTCCCGCCCCCTTCTGTTGAACCACCGCTGACCCAAACAATGGTGGCGGTAGCCTTCTATGGACGATCAGAACAAGAACCTTATCCTCGCAACCGTGCTGTCGCTGGTCGTCATCATGGTCTGGTTCGTGCTGTTCCCGCCGCCCGAGCCGGTGGTAGACCCGAACGCGCCTGCGGTCACGCAGACCGACGCGCCGAATGCCGCGACGCCGCCCTCGGCGGTTTATGTCGCCGCAAAACCGGCCGCTGCCGAGGCCGCTGCCGCACAGGCCGCGCCGCGCCTGACGGTCGATACGCCGGAACTGGCCGGCTCGATCTCGCTGGTGGGCGCGCGGCTTGATGACCTCAAGCTGAAGGCTTATCGCGAAACCATTGACCCGCAGTCTGAAACCGTGCGCCTGCTGGCGCCTGTTGGGCAAGAGAATGCCTATTACGCCCTGTCGGGCTGGGGCCCTGCGGGCGATCTGGACTATGCCGATGTGCCCGGTGCAAATACTGAATGGCGCCCGGCGGGTGGCGGCACCCTCGCACCCGGAAACCCGGTCAAGCTGACATGGGCGAATGACAAGGGGCTGGCGTTTGTCCGCGAGATTTCGGTGGACGAGGCCTTCATGTTCACCGTCACCGACACCGTGACCAATACCGGCGGCGCCGAGGCGCGGCTTTTCCCCTATGGCATCGTCGCCCAGCACGGAAAGCCGACCGACCTTGAGAATTTTTTCGTCAGCCATGAGGGCGTCGTTGCCCGCGCCGATGGCACGCTGACTGAAACCAAATATGACGATGTAGCCGACCTGCCGCTGGTCGAACGCGAAGGCGCCAAGGCCGAGGTGGTCGAGGCCGCGACAGACGGCTGGATCGGCTTTGCCAGCAAATACTGGATGACGGTTCTGGTACCGGAGCAGGGCAAACCCTTTACCTCGGTCACCAAATATGTCGCCAGCGCGGATATTTATCAGACCGAAGTGCGCCAACCGGTCGTCGCGATTGCCCCGGGGGCCAGCGTGACCAATGCGACCCGCATCTTTGCCGGCGCCAAGGAATGGGAAGCCATCCGCGCCTATCAGAATGACGGGGCCGTCACGGGCGAAGGCCAGCCGATCCCTGGCTTTATCGACGTGATCGACTGGGGCTGGTTCTTCTTCCTGACCAAGCCGATCTTTCAGGTTCTGCACTGGCTGCATGGCGTAATCGGCAACATGGGTCTGGCCATCATCGCCCTGACCTTCGTTCTGAAGCTGATCGTGCTGCCACTGGCCTATAAATCCTATGTCAGCATGGCGCGGATGAAGGAACTTCAGCCCGAGATGGAGGCGTTGAAAGAGCGCGCGGGCGAAGACAAGCAGATGCTTCAGCGCGAGATGATGAAGCTCTACAAGGACAAAAAGGTGAACCCGGCCGCGGGCTGCCTGCCGATCCTGATCCAGATCCCGATCTTCTTCTCGCTCTACAAGGTGATCTTCGTCACCATCGAATTGCGGCAGGCCCCGTTCTTCGGCTGGCTGCAAGATCTCTCTGCGCCCGACCCCTCGTCGCTGTTCAACCTGTTCGGCCTTTTGCCTTGGGATGCGCCGGCGCAGGGTTCGATTATGGCGCTGATCTTTATCGGCGTGCTGCCAATCCTCTTGGGCATCACCATGTGGTTGCAGCAAAAGCTGAACCCGGCGCCCACCGATCCGGTGCAACAGCAGGTCTTTGCCTGGATGCCGTGGATCTTCATGTTCATGCTGGGGGGCTTTGCCTCGGGTCTGGTGCTGTACTGGATCACCAACAACACCATCACCTTCATCCAGCAGTATCTGATCATGCGCAGCCATGGGCATAAGCCAGACATCTTTGGCAACATCAAATCGGGCTTCAAGAAAAAGCCCGTGGCGGTGGAGAAGGCCCCGGCCAAGGGCGCCAAGCCCGGCAAGAAATGATCACGCTGGCCCATATCGTCCGCCACCCGATCAAATCGGTGGGCTATGAGGAACTGGATGGCGCGCCCCTGACCGTGGGGCGCGCCTTGCCCTTTGACCGGGAATGGGCCGTTAGCCATGTGGCGGCCAAGTTCGACCGGCTGACCGGTTGGCAGGCCAAGATGAACTTCCTGCGCGGCGTGGCCGGGCCGGAGTTGATGGCGATCCGCGCGGAAAGTGATGAGTCCGCGCGCCGCGTCACCTTGTTCCACCCACAGGCCGGCAGCCTGACCGTGGCCCCGGACAGTGAGGGGCAGGCGTTGGTCGACTGGCTGAGCCCGCTCTGGCCCGAGGGGCGCCCCGCCCCGCGCGCGGTTGAGCATGTGCCGGGCCAAGCGATGACCGACTGGCCCGATCCTTTTATCGCGGTGTTGGGTCTGGCCTCGAACCGCGAACTTGGGGCGCGTCTGGGGCAGGATCTGTCGATCCACCGTTGGCGCGGCAATCTGTGGCTTGACGGTCTGGCGCCGTGGCAGGAATTCGATCTGATCGGGCGACAGCTTGCGATTGGCGGGGCCGTGCTGGAGATCCGGCAGCGCATCACCCGCTGCAAGGCGACGACGGTCAACCCGGCGACCGGGGTGGCGGATGCCGATACGCTAGGCGCCTTGGCGCAGCATTACGGGCATGAGGATTTCGGCACCTACGCCGTAGTGGTGCAGTCGGGGGCCATCCGGCGTGGCGATGAGGTGCGCGTGCTATGACCCTAGCCTTCCCGATTGCCGAAGAGCCCGACGACTTCTCACGCGAAAAGGGGCGGCTGTTGTTTGCCGGCCCCGTCGATTTCGTAAAGGGCGTGGTGGCGATGCCCGGCCTGCCCCCGGCCGACCGGCTGGAAGTCTGCTTTGCCGGCCGCTCGAATGTCGGCAAGTCCAGCCTGATTAATGCGCTGACCGGGCGCAAGAACCTTGCCCGCGCCTCGAATACCCCGGGCCGGACGCAAGAGATCAACTATTTCGCCCTTGGCGAAGAGCGGTATCTGGTCGACCTGCCGGGCTATGGTTTTGCCGAGGCGCCGGTGGCGGTGGTGGCCAAATGGCAGGCGCTGTTGAAAAGCTATCTGCAAGGCCGCCAGACCCTGCGCCGGGCCTTTGTGCTGATCGACATGCGCCACGGGATCAAAGCGGTGGATGAAGAGATTTTGACCCTGCTGGATCGTTCGGCCGTGACCTTTCAGGCGGTGCTGACCAAGGCGGATAAAGTCAACCGCGTCACGCGCGAGGAAACGCTGGCGCAGGTGCGCGGGGCCTTGGCGCGTCATCCGGCGGCCTTCCCCGAGATCGTGGTCACAAGCTCGGAAAAGGGTGAGGGGATCGAGACCCTTCGCGCGCTAATCGCGACGCTGGCCTAGGTCATGGGCCGGGTCGGCCCCGGGAACGGGGTCGTAGCCATGTCCGCCCCAAGGGTGGCAGCGGCACAACCGATGCGCCGCAAGATGGCCGCCGCGCAGGCCGCCGTGGCGTTCCAGTGCCTCCAACGCATAGGCCGAACAGGTGGGCTGAAACCGGCAGCCATGGCCGACCCAAGGCGAAAGCAACAGGCGATAGGCATGGACGGGCAGGGCGAGGGCACGGGCCAGCGGGCTCATGCCTTGGCCTTGTGGATCTGGCGCAGCGCCGCCTCCAGATCGCTGATGAGCAGGGCAAAGGGCCGTTCGATCGTGGCGGCGGGGCGGGCGACCAGCACATAATCCCAGCCCGGTTGGGCTGCGTGCGGCAGGACGGCCCGGGCCACCTCGCGTAGCCGGCGCTTGGCGCGGTTGCGCGCCACGGCATTGCCGATTTTCTTTGAGGCGGTAAAACCGATCTGGACCCGTGTCTCGCCATCGCCGCGCGACCGGGCCTGAAGAAGAAACCCTGATGTCCCCTGCCTGCGCGCCGAGGCGGTGCGCAGAAACTCGGGCCGGGTTTTCATCACATTCAGGCAAAGCGAAACCGCCGGAGGCGCAGCGGGCGCTTTGGCGATAAAGCCTTGGCCCGTTTCCTCCGGCGGCGTCATGTCTTGCAAAACCTCTTGGCCCGGATGGGCCACAGGAATCAAGCCGACAGGCGCTTGCGGCCCTTGGCGCGGCGGGCGGCCAGCACCAGACGGCCACCTTTGGTCGCCATGCGGGCGCGGAAACCATGGCGGCGCTTGCGAACCAGGTTCGACGGTTGATATGTGCGCTTCATCGCGGCTCTCCATCAGACATCTTGCCCGAACCCCGAAGGATTCGAGGGCAGGGAACTTGAAGCCCGTCCTTTACGGGGGGTTCGGTGCCAAGTCAACGGCAGATCAGCCCGGAATTATGGCTTTGCCTGCAACATTTCCACCGCTTCGGGCCCATGTGCGGCCCGGAATGTTTCAATCCGGCACGCAGCGTACACGCTCGGCCCCAGAGTGTTCAACCCGGCGTGAGGGGCCTATGCCCACAGGGGCCCAACGGTCCATGTTCAGGTGGCCGTGACCGGAGGGGAAGATGCACGAGATTAGTGAAAAGACGTCAGGATGGCAGAGGCGGTTGCCGATTCTGGTGATCCTCTTGGTGGCGGCGGTGGGGGCCTTTACCCTGCGCGAGCAATTGTCGTTTGAGGCGTTGGCACAGCATCGTGAGGCGCTGATCGCCTTTCGTGACAGCAATTTCCTGCTGGCGAGTCTGTTGTTTGTCGCGGCCTATGTGGTGATCGTGGCCTTTTCCCTGCCGGGGGCGACGATTGCAACGCTGACGGGCGGCTTTCTCTTCGGCATGTTCCCGGGCTCGTTTTACATCGTGCTTGGCGCCAGCCTTGTGGCCGTGGCGGTGTTTCTGGCGGCGCGGGCGGGGTTTGGCGCCGATGTCGCGCGGCGGATCGAGGAGAAGGGCGGGGCGGCGGCGCGCCTTCAGTCGGCCCTGCGCGAGAATGAGTGGTCGGCGCTCTTGATCATGCGTCTTGTACCGGCGGTGCCGTTTTTCATCGCCAATCTCTTGCCCCCCTTTGTCGGGACGTCGCTTTTTCCCCTTGCGCCGCCGACGGCGGGGGGGCGGACCCCCCCGGCCCCCGTGTTTACTTCGGCGGGGGGGCGGCTGGGTGAGGTCTTTGCCCGGGGCGAAACGCCGGACCTGTCGATCATCTTTGCCCCGCATGTGCTGGGGCCGATCCTGGGTCTTGCGGCACTGTCAGCCTTGCCGATCTTGTTGAAATATATGCGCAAAGGGGGCTGAGATGGGCCTGATTGAAACCGATATCTGTGTCATCGGCGCCGGGTCCGGCGGGCTGTCGGTCGCGGCGGGCGCGGTTCAGATGGGGGCGCGTGTCGTCCTGATCGAGGGCGGCGAGATGGGGGGCGACTGCCTCAATTCCGGCTGCGTGCCATCCAAGGCGCTGATCGCCGCCGCCAAGGCCGCCCATGCCATGCGCCATCCCGGCCCCTTTGGCATCGCGCCGGTTGAGCCGCAGGTGGATTTCGCCGCCGTCAAGGATCACGTTGCGCGGGTGATCGCTACCATCGCGCCCGTGGACAGTCAGGAAAGGTTTGAGGGCTTGGGCTGCACGGTGCTGCGCGACTGGGCGCGCTTTACCGGCCCGGATGAGGTGCAGGCCGGTGAGACACAGGTGCGCGCCCGCCGCTTTGTCATCGCTACGGGCAGCCGCCCGCTGGTGCCGCCGATCCCGGGGCTGGAGGGCGTGCCCTATCTGACCAATGAGACGATCTTTGCGCTACGCGAGCGGCCTGACCATCTGATCGTGATCGGCGGCGGCCCCATCGGGATGGAGATGGCACAGGCGCATCTGCGTCTGGGGTGCAAGGTCACAGTGATCGAGGGCGCGCGCGCCTTTGGCCGTGACGATCCCGAGACGGCAGGCATCGTGCTGGCCAAGTTGCGGGCCGAGGGGCTGGAGGTGCTGGAAGAGGCGCCGGTGACCGGCGTTTCCGGCGGGGCAGGGGCCGTTACGGTCACGCTCAAGGACGGGCGGCAGATCGAGGGCAGCCATCTGCTTATTGCGGTGGGGCGTCGCGGGCATCCGGAGGGGGTGGGGCTGGACGTGGGGGGGGTCGAGCATGACCGGCGCGGCGTCAAGGTGGATGCCAGCCTGCGGTCGAGCAATCGTCGGGTCTATGCGGTCGGCGATGCGGCGGGCGGCCTGCAATTCACCCATGTTGCCGGCTATCACGCCGGGGTGGTGATCCGGCAGATCGTGCTGGGCCTGCCGGCCAAGGCCAGTACGGCGCATATCCCCTGGGCCACCTATACCGACCCGGAACTGGCGCAGGTCGGCCTGACCGAGGCGGAGGCGCGCGAACGCCACGGCGCCGCGCTGACCGTGTTGCGCCAGCATTTCGACCATAACGACCGTGCGCAGGCCGAGGCCAAGGCGCAGGGTCTGCTCAAGGTGATGGTGGTCAAGGGCCGCCCGGTAGGCGCCAGCATCGCCGGCCCGATGGCCGGTGAACTGATCGGCCTTTGGGCACTGGCAATTTCGGGCGGGCTCAAGATGGGCACCATCGCGGGCATGGTCGCCCCCTATCCGACATTGGGCGAAATTGGCAAACGCGCGGCAGGAGCCTATTTTTCCCCGAAACTCTTTGATAATCCTTTGCTGAAACGGGTGGTCGGGCTGGTTCAGCGGTTTCTGCCCTGAGATTTGGCGCGAAGGGGGCCAAGGTGACGAGGGGCGGGTTTCTCAACACCCTGTCGGGGCGGTTCCTGTTGTTGACCGTCGCCTTTGTCATGTTGGCAGAGGTGCTGATCTTTCTGCCCTCGATCGCGCGGTTCAGGGCCGATTATCTGATGCAGCGGCTGGAAAAGGCGCAGATCGCCTCGCTGGCGCTGTTGGCCACGGATCAGTCGATTGCCCCGGATCTGGAGGCCGAGTTGCTGGACAATGCCGGCGTGTTCAACGTGGTGTTGCGGCGCGATGAGGTGCGGCAACTGGTCTTGTCCTCGCCCATTCCGTCCGAGATTACCGAGACATTCGATCTGCGGCTGTCAGGGCCGTGGGAGTTGATCCGCGATGCCTTGCTGGTGATGGGCGAACCGGCCAACCATGTGATCCGGGTGATCGGCAATCCGGTGCAGCAGGCCGGCAGCCTGATCGAGGTCACGATGGAAACCGGCCCGCTGCGTCAGGCGATGCTGGACTATGGGATCCGCATTCTGGTCTTGTCGGCGCTGATTTCGGCGGTGACAGCGGTGTTGCTGTTCATCAGCGTGCAGACGATGATTGTCGGGCCGATCCGGCGGGTGGTGCGGCATATGCAAGCCTATGCCGCGGCGCCCGAGGATGCGCGGCGGGTGATCGTGCCCTCGGCTGGCGTGACCGAATTGCGGGTGGCCGAGGAGACGCTGCAAAGCCTGCAACGGCAGTTGACCGGCGCGCTCAAACAGAAAGAGCGGCTGGCCCAGCTTGGCGGGGCGGTGGCCAAGATCAGCCACGATCTGCGCAATATCCTGACGACCGCGCAGCTTTTTGCGGACCGGATTGAGGGCAGCGCCGATCCGGCGGTCGCCCGCGCGGCGCCCAAGCTGGTGGGGTCGATTACCCGGGCGGTCAATCTGTGCGAATCAACGCTGGCCTTTGGCAAGGCTGAAGAGCCGCCGCCGCGTCTGGACCGCTTTGCCATCCGCCCGTTGCTCGAAGATGTGGCCGAGGGTGAGGGCCTGTCCGCCGAGGGCGAGATTTCTTGTCTGATCGACGCCTCGCCCGGCCTGATCTTTCGCGCCGATCCCGAACAACTGATCCGCGTGGTCGATAATCTGGTGCGCAATGCCAGACAGGCCATCGAGGTATCGGGCAAGGGGGGCACGATCGAGCTTTCCGCTGGCGAGGATGAAATCGCCTGGTGGCTGCGTGTGGGCGATACCGGCCCGGGCCTGCCCACTAAGGCACGCGAACATCTTTTCGAGGCTTTTCAGGGCAATGCACGCAAGGGCGGTACAGGTCTTGGCCTGGTTATCGCCGCTGAACTGGTGCGCGGCCACGGGGGCAGTCTGGAACTGACCCGCTCGGATGAAGAGGGCACCGAGTTCCTGATCCGCCTTCCGAAACAGCTTCAAGAGATTTCATGACTTTTGCGCTTGCAAACCCCCGGCGGGGCCGGTAAACGGCCCCTCAAGACGGACCCGTAGCTCAGCTGGATAGAGCACCAGACTACGAATCTGGGGGTCGGGCGTTCGAATCGCTCCGGGTCCGCCACTTCCATAAAATATTGCTGTAAAGCAACCGCTTGCGGGGCGCCTGTTGACACCATCTGCCATGAGTCTTGGCTGGCAGATGCGCCGCTATAACAGGAAATCGCCCACTGCCACGGCCGGCGCCCCGGACAGTTCGAGAACCCAATCCGCCGTGCTGTCGCCATCCTGATCGCCGATCAACAGGCCGCCGGCGGCGAAGTAGAAGAAGCTGGCATTGCCGGCGCCGGGGAAACCGGCGGTGCCGTTAAAGCTCTGATCCAGCGCGGTCAGGTCGAGTCTGTCGGTGCCGCTGGTGAAGTCGGTGATCACATCGCGGCCCGCCGCGATGCCGATGGCTGCGGCGCTGACAAAGACAAAGGTGTCGGCGCCGGGGCTGCCGGTCATCACATCGCGGCCTGCGCCGGCGGTGATCGTGTCGTCTCCGGCCCCGCCAAAGATGCGGTTGTTGCCTGCCCCGGCATTGATCCGGTCATTGCCCGCGCCGCCGCCGATGAAATCGTCGCCAGAACCGGCAAAGATCGTATCATTGCCATCGGATCCCAACACTGTGTCGTTGCCGCCGCCTCCGGCCGCGAAATCGCCGCCGGCCGAGGTCTGGATCCGGTCATTACCCTCATTGCCCAGCAAAACGTTGCGACCGGCGCCGCCAATAATCGTATCCGAACCGCTGCCGCCCTGCACCGTATCGTTCCCTGCGCCTGCGAAGATCAGATTGGCACCTGCCGAGCCGAAGATCTGATCATTGCCGGCCCCGCCGGCCAGATTGTCATTGCCGAGGCCGCCAAAGATCGTGTCATTGCCGCCCGCCCCGCGCACGGTGTCATTGCCCTCGCCTCCGCCGACGAAATCGCCCGCCGCCGAGGTGAAGATCTGGTCGTCGCCGGCGTCGCCCAGCAGGCGGTTGCGCCCGGCTGAGCCATTCAGCACATCGTTGCCCCCGCCGCCACTCACCGTGTCATTGCCCAGACCGGCAAAGATCGTGTCATTGCCCCCGGCGCCGTCGATCAAATCGTCGCCCTCGCCGCCGCCGATAAAGTCGCCATCCGCGCCGCCGTCGATCGTGTCATTGCCGACCTCGCCCAACAGCGTGTCGGCCCCGTCGCCGCCTGAAACACTGTCATCGCCGGTTCCGGCATTCACGCTGTCATTGCCGGCGCCACCCTCCAGTGTGTCACTGTTGAGATCGCCGACGAGGGTATCATCGCCCTCGCCCCCGTCGAGGCTGTCTGCCCCCAGATTGCCGATCAGGCTGTCATTGCCGGCACCGCCGAACAGGCTGTTTTTGCCCTCGGACCCTTCCAGCGTGTCGTTGCCATCCCCGCCAAAGAGCTGGTCATCCCCCGCCCCACCCAGAATGGAATCGTCGCCAAGGCCCCCTTCGGCGCTGTTGCTCCCCTCTCCCGTCAGCAAGAGGTCATTGCCGTCACCGCCCAGCAGCGTGTCATCGTCATCGCCGGCAAACAGGGTGTCATCGCCCGCCCCGCCCTCAAGCGTATCAAGCCCGGCGCCGCCGAGGATGCTGTCATTGCCATCCCCGCCCAGCAGACTGTCATTGCCATCAAAGCCGTCGATGCTGTCATCACCTTCGCCTCCGTCAACGACATCATCACCGAGGCGAGAAAGGATGGTGTCATTGCCGCCAAGCCCGAAGATCCGGTCCAGCGTTGCGAATTCGTTCCCGTCAAAGGAGTCGAAATTCTCGACATCAATCCGGTTGTTCAGTTCATTGCCGGTCAGCGAAGTTGTCGGATCGAACGTAGACCCAACGTAGTGCAGGTTTTCCACATTGGCGAAAGCCTCAAGCGAGAGTGTAGCCTGACGCGATATAACGGTGTCGTTGCCTTCGTCCGGCTGTTCGACGATCGTCACGCGACCGAGCAGGCGATAAATGTCGTCTCCGGCGCCCCCCGTCAGCGTGTCACTGTCGCGCGATGACATGTCGTCGTTTCCATCGCCGCCAAAGATGTCGGAATTACCGTCGAAGGAGTTGGCACGGATCGTGTCATCGCCGGCGCCGCCGAAAATGACGTCGGACCCATCTTGCGAGGAGATCACATCATTTCCGTCGTCGCCAAAGATCGGGTCGGCGCCGCTGCCGTCCGAGATTGTGTCATCGCCTGTCCCGCCCTCAAGCGAAGCGC
>CALLZQ010000816.1 GCA_937858255.1 uncultured Tabrizicola sp. | reverse complement strand
ATCCGCAGTCTGGCCGAAGATGATCCCGAGGCGCTGATTGCCGAATTGCGCGCCGCGGCCGAGGCGATTGTCGCCCCCCTGCGTGCCGACTTTCCTGAGGCGGCCATTACTGTCGAGCGGCTGTGGGATTATCCCGGCCTTGGCACGCCCTCGGATGCCGGTGTGGTGAATTTCGTCAAATCCCTGACCGGCGCCAATGGCACGATCAAGGTCGCCTTTGGCACCGAGGGGGGACTGTTCACCCGCCAGCTTGGCATCCCCACGGTGATCTGCGGCCCGGGCAGCATGGCGCAGGGTCACAAGCCCGACGAATATGTGACCGAGGAACAACTGACCCGCTGTGAGGCGATGCTGGCGGCGCTGCTCGACCGGCTGGAGGCGGGGATCTGATGCCGCTGGAGCTGACCTCGGTTGCTGATGTCTTGCGCCTTGGCGTGGATGAGATCATCGATGTGCGCGCCCCGGCGGAATATGCCGAGGACCATTTGCCCGGTGCGATCAACCTGCCGGTGCTGGATGACGAAGAGCGCGCCCGCGTTGGCACGATCTACAAGCAGGTCTCACCCTTTGATGCGCGCAAGATCGGCGCGGCGCTGGTGGCGCGCAACGCCGCAGCGCATTTGCAAGGCCCCTTGGCCGACCGCCCGGGTGGCTGGCGTCCGCTGGTCTATTGCTGGCGAGGCGGGCAGCGGTCGGGTTCTTTCGCCTCGATCCTGTCGCAGATCGGCTGGCGGGTCGAACTGTTGCGCGGGGGGTATAAATCCTGGCGGGGGCTGGTGGTCGATGCGGTCTATAACCAGCCGGTGCCCAGCCCGGTCTGGGTGCTGGATGGCAATACCGGCTCGGCCAAGACCGATGTGCTGAAAGCGCTGGCCGCCGAGGGCGGGCAGGTGATCGACCTTGAAAGGCTGGCCAATCATCGCGGCTCGCTCTTTGGGTCAATGGGGCCGCAGCCCAGCCAAAAGGCGTTTGAAACCCGGCTGGCGCTGGCTTTGGCCGGGCTCGACCCCGCGCGCCCTGTGGTGGTCGAGGCCGAGAGTTCAAAGGTGGGCGAGTGCCGCTTGCCGCCGCGGCTGTGGAAGGCAATGACGCAGGCGCCGCGCATTGTCGTCTCGGTCCCCCGCGCGGCGCGGGCGGAGTATCTGGTGCGGGCCTATGCCGATATGGTCGAGGATCCGGCCCGGCTGGATGAGGTGCTGACCCTGCTGCGCCATGCCCATTCCGCCGAACAGATCAGCGGCTGGCGCGAAATGGCGCGCGCGGGCCGTTTTGTCGAACTGGCTGACGGGCTGATGGAACTGCATTACGACCCGCGATACGCCAAGCACCGCGCGCGGATGGCTTGCCCGGTGACAGAGGTTACGGCCGAAAGCCTCACGCCCGAGGGGATCCGCCAGATTGCCAACGCGGCGCAGCGGATTATTCAAGCCGGCGCCTGAGGCTCAGTCGATCTGGCGCGCCTCGCTGATCAGCATCACCGGGATGCCTGCGCGAATGGGATAGGCCAGATGCGCGGCCTTGGAGACCAGTTCCTGCGCCGTCGCATCATAGGTCAGTGCCGCATGGGTCACCGGGCAGATCAGGCTTTCCAGCATCCGGGGGTCAAAGTCGGGGCCACTGTCTTCGGCATTTGTTGTCATTGCACGACCTCATCCGCGGCGCCGCCGCGCAGAAAGAACTCGATCAGCGTCACCAGTGTCTCCCGCCGCGTGACCAGCGAGGGTGCTTCCAGCAGCGCCTGCTTGTCCTCGGGCGAAAACGGGCACAGCATCGAGAGCGAATTGACCAGCGTTTCCGCCTCGGCCTCTTTCAGACTGCCCCAGTCGGTCGAGAGGTTCAAGGCGGCAAGATAGCGCCCCAACAGGCCCAGAAACGCCTTGCGGTCAAAGGTGGGGTCGGTCTCTTCTGACCGCGAGAGGTCACGCGAAAAATCCTGCCAATCGACAAGGCAACGGCGATAGGGGGTGAACCCCTGCACCTCTTCGCGCAGACGAAAGCGGCTGATCCCGGTCAGGGTGATCATGTAGCGCCCGTCCTCGGTTTCCGAAAAACCGGTCAGCCGCCCGGCACAGCCGATGGCATGCAGGCGGCTCTGCCCGTCCGGTGTCTCGCGCGGCTGGATCATGCCGATCAGCCGGGTCTTGGTCTTCATGCAATCCTCGATCATCGCCAGATAGCGCGGCTCAAAGATATGCAGCGGCAGCTTGGCCCGGGGCAGCATGACCGCGCCGGGCAGGGGAAAGACGGGGATGATTTCGGGCAGGTCGGCAGCGCTGATCATGATGTCCGAGGACATAGGCCGCATCGCCCCTCAGGCAAATATCATCGACGAGAGTTTGCGCCGCCCACGCAGCACCAGCGGATCCTTGGCCGGCAGCGCGTCAAAGATGGTGAAAAGCTGGGCCTTGGCCGCGCCGTCATTCCATTCGCGATCCCGGCGGAAGAGTTCCAAGAGGTGATCTACCGCCTCTTCGCTGCGCTTGGCCGCGACCAGCGCCCCGGCCAGATCGAACCGCGCCTGATGATTGTCTGGGTTTGTCGCCACGGCGGCCTCCAGCTCGGCCAAGGGGCCAGCATTGGCGGCTTGCCGGGCCAGTTCGATCTGGGCGCGCACCGCCTCGATTTCCTTGGCGCTGGCGATGGCCTTGGGCACATCCGCCAGCAACGCCATGGCCTGAACCTCATTACCAAGGGCCAGATGCGCGCGGATCAGCCCGGCATAGGCGGCGGGGTTTTCCGGCTCTTCTTCAAGGATCGCGGCAAAGGTTTCGGCGGCATCGGCCGCGGCGCCTTCTTCCAGCATCTGCTCGGCGGCCTCGATCGCCTCGCGAAGCTGTGCCCAATTCGTTATCTCGACCTCGATCT
>CALLZQ010000815.1 GCA_937858255.1 uncultured Tabrizicola sp. | reverse complement strand
CGGTGCCCGAGCCGTATTTGAACAGCCGCGCCTCGCGCACCCACAGGTCCATGATCCCGCCCTCATTCACCAGATCGTCCGAAACCGACTGGATAAAGCAGGCATGGGGCTGGGGATGTTCATAGGCGCTGTCGGATTTGGTCAGCTTGCCGGTCTGGTAATCGACATAGAAATGGCCCTGCCCCGGACCGTCGATCCCATAGGCCCAATGCAGACCGGTGTTGAACCACTGCGGAGAGTTCGGCGCGGCCATCTGATTGGCCAGCATGAAGCGCATTTCATCGTAATAGGCGCGGGCATCGGCCTCGGTGGTGAAATAGCCGCCCTTCCAGCCCCAATAGGCCCAGGCGCCGGCCAGACGGTCGAACACCTGCTTGGCGCTGGTCTCGCCCACGATACGCTGATCTTCCGGCAGGTCGGCCAGTGCCGCCTCATCGGGAACCGAGCGCCACAGGAATTCCGGCACGCCCTTTTCCTTGACGCGCTTCAGCCGCGCGGGAACGCCAGCCTTGCGGAAATATTTCTGGGCGAGAACGTCCGAGGCGACCTGACTCCAGCCCGCCGGGATCTCGACCGCCTCATTGCGGAACACGATCTTGCCATCGGGATTGCGGATCTCCGACGTCGTGGTGGTGAACTCCATCGCGCCATAGGCGCCGGTGTCCTGCCGGGTGAACTTGCGCTCGATCTTCATCTGCCTCGTCCTTCCTGATGTGGCCCCGGTGTGATCCCGGTTCGGCCCCGTGTTCCGTTCGATCCGATCCTGTCGGCGGCCCCGAGTCTGGAAGGCGTCAAGAGTTCCGGGCCGTTCCCGGGATTTCCGGTAACGGCGGCTGGGCGCGCGGCGCCTGCCTCTCGGCTGTCTCTGTGTCCCCTCCCTGGTTGCCACTATATGTTGTGGCCTTCCGGGCTGCTTCGTCAAACTGTCGTAATCCTCGACCGGGTTCAACGGATTTTTTTGCAGTTAATTCAGTTTTTCAGACTTGACGGTTTTTCCAAAAATTTTCACGGCTTCGTGACGCGGCACCGCGTTCCGCAGGGGCACCTGTGGGAAGGTTTGGGGATAAGCCGCCTGAGCCGGTGGAAGCGGACGCAATTTCCCCTGTGTCGCGGCACACTTGGGCCAATCGCTTCAGAATATGGCTGAATTCGGGGGCTTGTGCAGAATCGCCGGCGGGGGGCCAGGCCGGCTTTGATCCCCGGCCCGACCGGCCCGGCGGGGATTCGCCTTGGCGCGGTATCCGCGCAACACCGGGCAAAGCCTCTGACATCGGGGGGCAGAAATTCCGTATAGTTCTTGTCCGCCCCCCACCGTTTTCCTTTGGGTCACGCCGCATCAGTATCTGACCCCGCCTTGTGGCAAACATCCCCCATCCCCCTAGATGTAGTATGACCTGAAAGCCTGCGCCCCAGCCGCCCCGGTTGTGCCCGATGCCCGCTACCCTGATGGAAAGGGTGGTATCGCTCGCGATCCTGGGCTAAATCGGCCCCAGTTTACCGCCAAGCCACCCCCGGAACCGCCCATGACCGACATTGTCGCCCGTTGCGAAGCCAAGGGCCTGCGCATGACCGATCAGCGCCGGACCGTGGCGCGTGTCGTCGGCGATTCGGAGGATCACCCCGATGTCGAGGAACTCTATGCCCGGGCGGCGGCGCTCGACCCGCGGATTTCGCTGGCCACGGTCTACCGCACGGTCAAATTGTTCGAAGAGGCCGGAATCCTTGAAAAGCTGGAATTCGGCGATGGCCGTGCCCGCTATGAAGATGCCGAGCGCGATCACCACGACCATCTGATCGACGTGAATTCAGGTCAGGTGATCGAGTTCGTCGATCCCGAGATCGAGGCGCTGCAAGAGCGTATCGCCGCCCGGCTCGGCTACAAGCTGATCGGTCACCGGCTGGAACTCTTGGGTGTGCCCCTGAAAAAGCCGGGCAAGTGATGTTGTCCGCGAACGCGCGGGGCGCGTTGTTGATGGTCGGCTCGATGCTGGCCTTTGCCTTTGAGGATCTGTTCCTGAAGCGCTCGGCCATGGCATTGCCGCCCGGTCAGGTGATCGCCATGCTGGGGGTGGCGGGGGCGGCCTGTTTCTGGGTGATTGCCGCCACGCAGCGGCAGCCCATCCTGACCCGCGAGGCGCTGCGGGGGGCCGCGCTGTTGCGCAGCGCGTCAGAGGCCGGGGCGACCATGCTCTACGTCACGGCGCTGGCGCTGATTCCGCTGACGATGAATGCGGCGCTGTTGCAGGCCTCGCCCCTTGCGGTGACGATGGGCGCGGCGCTGTTTCTAAAAGAGCCGGTGGGCTGGCGCCGCTGGACGGCGATTGTCACCGGCTTTGTCGGCGTCATGATCATCCTGCGCCCGGGGACCGAGGGCTTCTCGGCCGCGGGCCTGCTGACGGTCGCCTGTGTGGTGGTGCTGGTCGGGCGCGATCTGGCGACGCGGGTGATGCCGGCGCGGATCGGCACCTTTCAGTTGACCACCTGGGCCTATCTGGGGCTGATCCCGGCGGGACTGGCCCTGATGGCCATCGGCGGCGAGGCGCCACAACCTATCGCAGCCGAGCGCTGGCCGGATCTGCTGGGGGCGCTGATCACCGGGCTGGTCGGCTATTGGGCGGTGACCGCGGCGATGCGGGTGGGCGAGGGCTCGGGCGTCGCCCCCTTCCGCTATACGCGGCTGGGCTTTGCCGCCACCATCGCCGCCATCGTTCTGGGCGAGCGGCCCGATACCGCGACCTGGATCGGCTCGGGCCTGATCATCGCCTCGGGCCTTTACGCCCTCTGGCGCGAGACGCTGCGCAGGCGGAACTGACCCTATTCTGCCGGTGCTCTAAGGGCCGGCGCCACGCTGCATTGCAGAACTTCC
>CALLZQ010000814.1 GCA_937858255.1 uncultured Tabrizicola sp. | reverse complement strand
AGTTCCTCTGAAACAACCCCCAACTGCGCGGCAATCTCCGTCCCCGCCTCGCGCACCTCTGCCGGCAGGTCGATCATCTCGGGCGGGTTGTTATGCCCGCGATGCGCCGGGTTGGCCACGAGCGCTTCTTGCGACGCGGCAAGCTGGGAACGCAATGCGGCATTTTCCCGACGCAACCCCTCACGCTCTTCAATCCGCCGGATATGAACGGCGACGGCCTTGGGGTCGGACCAATCCGCATCGGGAATTTCGAGGGCGATGGCCTTTTGGACCTCCAGATCGAGAGGTTTTCCGGCCAAGATGCCATCCCACCAGCGGGTCCAGAAGTCCCAATGTTCTGGCTCCTGCGCCCAAATCGCGCGGGTTTCCTGATCGGCCTTCGTGAACCACTCTGGTGGGCCATCGGGCCAGAGGGGGGTGGTGGTTGGATCTGTTCCGGCCAGCAGCATCGCGCAATCTGCCTGGATCAAATCCCAAACGGCGCAGGCGGTGGCGGTGGCGGCGGGGGCGGGGGGGCGGCGGCGTAGGCGCGGGCGGCGGTGGCGTAGGCGCGGGCGGCGGCGGCGTCGGCGGCGGCGGTGGCGTAGGCGCGGGCGTCGGCGGCGGCGGCGTCGCGCGCGGCGGCGTAGGCGGCGGTGGCGGCGGCGGCGGTGGCGTCCCTGACCTCGCGGGTTGGATATTTGCGCGCAACCCGTGATGTCAGCAGGCTGCGGCATAGGGGTAGCGCTGTCAACCAACGTTCACGCGCCCAACCGCTATCCATATGCCTTCCCCACAACGGAAAGACCCGGCTGGCGGCGCGTTCGGCGATGAGGATGGCATCTTCCCTTGGGCGGGTGTTCAGCCACGCCTCAAGCGTCTTTTCGCCCTTGATCTCACTCACATCCATGCCGCCACATTCCGTGGAAGCCACAGATCACGCAAGGATAAGTTGCGCTATTCCGCCGGGGTCTTGCTCTGGCTGCGCAGCCAGCGCAGCAGGTGGATCACCGGCCAGCGCAGGACCGACATGCCGCCGGCCAGCACCAGCAGGCCCAGCACCGGGCCGTTCTGGTAGGTGACCCAGCCAACCACCGGGATCCCCACGGCGATCAGGGCATAGGCGGCGGGCCAGTGGATGCGGTTGGGCAGCATGGCGATGACGCTGGCCACCAGTGCCCAGAAGCAGGCGAGGATCAGCGAGGGCGTCATGGCTGCACCGGGGAAGATTTGCGCAAGATCAGGCCGCCTTCTGGTTCAGTTTCGCGGGCAGGTTATTGGCCCAGGTGCTGATCGTACCGGCACCAAGGCACACGACCATATCGCCCGGGCGGGCCTGCTCACGCACCAGACGCTCCAGATCCGGCTCATCCAGCAGGGCGCGGGCGTGGCGGTGGCCATGGGCGATCAGCCCGGCCACCAGATCGTCGCGGCTGGCGCCGGGGATCGGCTCTTCGCCTGCCGCATAAACCTCGGCAATGGCGACCACATCGGCCTCATTGAAACAGGTGCAGAAATCGTCAAAGAGGCTGGAGAGGCGGGTAAAGCGGTGCGGCTGATGCACGGCGATCACCCGGCCCTTGGTGGCCTGACGCGCGGCGCGCAGGACGGCCGCGATCTCGACCGGGTGGTGGCCATAATCGTCGATGATGGTCACGCCGCCCACTTCGCCCACCTTGGTAAAACGGCGGTTGACGCCGGCGAACTGGGCCAGTGCCTCGCGGATTTCTTCCTTCTTCATCCCCAGATGGCGCGCCACGGCAATGGCCGAAAGCGCGTTCGAGACGTTGTGATCGCCGGGCATCGGCAGGGCGCAGCCCTCGATCCGCGCCCCCTCGCCCTCACCCTGCAACAGCACGTCGAAATGCGCGGTGCCGTTTTCAAAGCGCAGGTTGACGGCGCGGACATCGGCCTGCGCGTTGAAGCCAAAGGTCACGACCCGGCGGTCGGTGACGCGGCCGACCAGCGCCTGCACCTCGGGATGATCGGTGCAGCAGACGGCAAGACCGTAGAAGGGGATGTTCGAGACGAAATCGAGAAAGCCTTTGCGCAGGGCATCAAAGCTGCCCCAATGCTCCATATGCTCGGGGTCGATATTGGTGACGATGGCGATGGTCGCGGGCAGGC
>CALLZQ010000813.1 GCA_937858255.1 uncultured Tabrizicola sp. | reverse complement strand
TCGCCACCTTGGCAGGGATCGAGGCTGGGCGTTTGCTGTCCGGTTCTTGACCACGCGTCCCGCCGTCACCTCTTCCACCCCCGCGATCATCCGCAGCATCGTCGATTTGCCACAACCCGAGGGGCCGAGGAACACCACGAACTGATGGTCAGGGATCGAGAGATCCAGCCCGTCGATCACCGGATGGGCGCCGTAGCTCTTTACGATGCCGGTGCATTGAATATTCGCCATAGGTTTCAGTCTTTCGTGCTTCCGCCGGTGCGGACCATGGAATTGATCAGGCCCATCAACAGGCCGATGAAGACAAGCGGGGGCAGCACCAGCAGCACGGTCGCCGCATTGATCACACCCCAGGGCACCTCTTTGCCCAGAGAGGTGATCGAGGCCGCCACCACCGGCAGCGTGGCGTTCTTGGCCGCAAGGGTCAGCGCCAAAAGCAGCTCGTTCCAGACCAGCACAAAGGTAAAAACCAGCGCGCCAAACAGCGACGGCGCGGCGATGGGCAGGGAAAAGCGCCAAAAGACCTCGGCCTCGGAACAGCCCTCCATCGCCGCTGCCTCTTCGATCTCACGCGGGACGCGCTCGAACGCCGGGACGGCCAGCCAGATCACAGTGGAAATCGTGGTGATGAGATAGACAAGGATCAGCCCGCCAAGGCTGTCGTAAAGCCCGAGGTCGAGGTAGATGACGATGAACGGGATGGCGATGGCCACGGGCGGCATGAACCGCAGCGACAGCACAAAGAATTGCGCATCATCGGCCCGGTGACGTACATGCCGGGCCAGTGTATGCGCCGCCGGAATGCCCAGTAGCGCGCCAATGCCGACCGCGACTGCCACCACCACGACAGAATTGAACAGCCCGTCGCGGATCGTCGGATTGCCAAGGATGGTCGCAAAATTCTCGATGGTTGGGCTGAAGAACAGCTTTGGCACCGGGGTCACGATATCGCGCAACTGCTTGAAGGCGCCCAGCGTCGTCCACAGGATCGGTATCAGCGCGATCAGCACCAAAAGGCCAAGGCTTGTTCGGGAAAGAATGCGCAACATCACCGGGACCACTTTCTGCTTGCCCGCCAGATCAGGGTAAAGGCGGCGGTGGTGACAATCAGCAAGAGGATCGACATGGCCGAGGCATAGGACACCCGCCCGCCAAGGTTGATCCCGGTCTGATAGGCGTAAAGGTCGAGCGTTTCAGTCGCCGTACCGGGCCCGCCGCCGGTCATCACGAAGATCAGATCGAAAGAGCGCAGCGATTCCACCGCCTTGACCAGCGTCAGGCTGATCAGCGGCCCTTTCAGCATCGGCAGGGTGATAAAGGCGTGGATCTCCCACGTCCGGGCATTGTCGAGCAGCGCCGCCTCAACCGGCTCTTTCGGCAAGGTTTCCAGCAGCTTGACGATGATCACGGTGAAAAACAGGCCCCATTGCCAGATATCGACCACCGCCACAGAGATCAGCGCCAGATGCGGATCGGCCAGAAACTCGATCGGCCCCAGCCCGACCAGCCCCGCCAGCCAGTTCATCAGACCCAGCGAGGGTGAATACATGAACCGCCAGATAAAGGCCGCCGCCACCCGAGGAAGCAGGACCGGCGCCAGAAAGGCAAAGCAGAGCAGGTTGCGCCAAAGCGGTCGCTTGACGCTCTCATGCACCAGAATGGCCAGCAGCACCGCAACCGCCAGCGCCCCCGTCACCGTCACCAGTTCCCAGATCAGCGAGATTTCCAGCGCATTGAAGAACCGCTTGTCCCGCAGCAGGCGCAGGTAATTGTAGAGGCCGACGAATTCGTAATCGGGCGAACGCAGCGCCCGGTTCATCACCGAAAACCAGATCGCCCCGGCGGTCGAAACCGCGGCGAGGATCCCCAGCACCGCCAGTGCCGGCGTCAGCGTCAGCAGGGTAAATTGCCTGCGTGTCATCCAGAACTCCTTTCGACAAGGACCGGCCCGGCAGAGGAGTGCCGGGCCAGCTTGCACACTTGGCGGTTACTTCAACCGGGCCAGCGCGTCTTCGGCGGAAAAGGCCACCTCATCGAGGGCGCCCTGAATGTCGTCACGGGTGCCAGTAAAGACCTCTTCCAGCGCCAGACCCAGCGTATCGCCGATTTCGGGCCAGGCGGGGCTGGCCATGATCAACAGGCTGGTCTTGGATCCCGTGGCCAAGAGCGCGTCGATATATTCCTGCGGCACGGCCTTTTTATACGCCTCGCTTTGCAGCGATGAGACCCGCGCGATATCTGAGGCGATGCCTGCGGCCAGACGCTGCTGCTCCATCTCTTTTGATGTGGCCCAGCCGACGAAATCGCCGGCGATCAGCTTGGTGCAGTCATCCTTGGCCCCGACGGTGGAAACCGCCCAGCCATGCGACCAGCCGGCCGAGGGCAGCGGATCGGGCGGCGGCGCATAGCCGACCTTGCCGACAACCTGACTTTTCGCCGGATCTTCCATCCAGGGGCCGAACACATCGCTCTCGATCAGGATCGCCACCTGACCACCGCGGAAGGCCTCAACCGAATCCGACCAGTTAAATGTGCCGACGCCGGGCGGGGCGTTCTGCATCAGGTCGAGATAGAGTTCGGTCGCCTTGACCGCTGCCTCCGAGGCAAAGGCCGGCGCGCCCTCGGCGGTCAGCCACTCGCCACCCATGGCACGGAAGAATGGCGTCCAGCGCCAAACGTTCATGCCCGACCCGCGTTGCCCACGCGCCGACCAGCCGTAGACCTTGTTATCGGGGTCATTCAGCGCCTTGATCGCCGCCGTCATCTCCTCCAGCGTGGTCGGAACGGCAATGCCTTTCGCCTCCAGCAGATCCTTGCGGTACATCATCACATCGCCGCCGCCGACAAAGGGTGCGAAATACTGCACCCCGCCGACCGAGGCGACATTGGCCAGATCGACGCGGAAATCGGCGATGTCATAATCGGCCGGCACCACATCGGCCAAGGGATGAACCCAACCCGCACTGACGTATTCGGCAAGGTTTGCCTCGTCGATATAGAGCACCTGATAGGCCCCGGCCCCGGTCGAGGCATCAAGCCGGGATTTCGCCCGCCGCTCATTCTCGCCCAGCAGCGTCACCTTAACGGTGGTCCCCCATTTTTCGTTGAATTCGGCCAGATGGGCATCCAGCGCGGTGACGGCGGGCATCCCCTGACCGATCACGTTCAACTCTGCCAACTGGCCCTTGCAGGCCGCGGCGTCCTGCGCGCTCGCCATTACGGGCAGACACAAGGCAATAGCCGTTCCGGCCAAGAAAAATCTTGGTTTCATTCTCTCACTCCCATTGTTGATGACTTGAACAGGGGCTGCCCTCCTCAGCCGCCTGCACCTCCATTCGGCTGGGCAAGGCCCAGCATCCCGCGATCAAGCCGCAGAAATTCTTGATACCTTTCGTCGTAGAACCGCCGCAGACCCGGATCCGGGTCGAAACGGCCGTGAATGGCGCACATCGCCCGGCTGGCGCTGGCGAAATCAGGGTAGATACCGCCTGCCACCGCCGCACAGATCGCAGCGCCAAGCGCCCCCACCTCGGGCGCGGCAACGGTTTCGACCGGCATGCCGCAGACATCGGCAAATATCTGCGCCCATACCGCCGAGCGCGCCGCGCCGCCGGTCAAGCGGATAATAGCTGGCGGTGCAGGCCCGGCGTGGGGAAGAATTTCATCGGCATGGCGGCGATGCTGAAAGGCGACACCCTCGCAGACCGCGCGGATCATGCTGCCCAGATTGTCCCCCGACCCCAATGCGGTAAAACTGCCGCGGCGTGGGGCCGGCCCATGCACAAAGGGCAGAAAGTGGCATCGCGGCCC
>CALLZQ010000812.1 GCA_937858255.1 uncultured Tabrizicola sp. | reverse complement strand
TGGGTTCGGCACCCAAGGACCGCGATGCCGACCGTTATGAGCAGGCCTATGGCTTTTGCGATCTGCTGATCGTCGGCGGCGGTGTCGCCGGTCTGCACGCGGCGCTGGTCGCGGGCCGGGCAGGCGCCCGGGTCTGGCTGGTCGAGCAGGCCGCCCATTGGGGCGGGCGTGCGCCTGTCGATGGCGATATGATCGACGGCCAACCGGCAGGCGCCTGGGTCGAGGCGGCGCTGACCGCGCTTGCCGCGATGGACAATGTCCGACTGATGACCCGCACCATGGCGGCGGCGCTCTATGACCACGGCTATGTGCTGCTGGATGAAAAGCTGGCCGACCATACCCCCGGCGACGGACGTCCGCGCCACCGTCTGTGGCGGATGCGGGTGGGCAAGGTGATCTCGGCCACCGGCGCGATCGAGCGGCCCCTTTCCTTTGCCGGCAACGATATTCCCGGCGTGATGCTGGCCGGGGCGATGCGCGACTATGTGGTGAACTGGGCGATCTCGCCCGGCGACCGCACCGTGGTTGTCACCAATAATGACGACGCCTATCGCACCGCGATTGCGCTGAAAGAGGCAGGGCTGGAGGTCGCGGCGGTGATCGACGTCCGCGCCCGCGCCGATGGTGCGCTGGCCCAGCAGGTGCGCGCCATGGGTATCCGGGTTGAGGCCGGCCGCGCCATCGCCAAGGTCAAGGGCGGCAAGCGGGTCGAGGGTGTCGAGATCTGCAATCAGGCGGGCGAGGGCTCCTCGACCACACTGATCGAATGCAACGCCGTTGCGATGTCGGGCGGCTGGTCGCCCGTGGTCCATTTGTGGAGCCATTGTGGCGGCAAGCTGATCTGGGATGAGGCCGAGGCGATGTTCCGCCCCGATACCACCCGCCCGCCGCTGACCCATGACGGCAGCCCGCTGGTCTATGCCATCGGCGCCGCCAACGGGGCGCTGCGCGAGGCGATTGCCGATGCAGATGCGCAGATCAGGGATGCGCTGGAAGGGAGTGAAAAACGCTATGAGGAGGCGAGCTTCACGGGCGGCGCGAAGCTTGCCTCGGGCATCGTGAACTTCAACGGCCGCGTAACGCTTGCCGACCCAGGGGTTCAGATCGCGCAGATTTCTGG
>CALLZQ010000811.1 GCA_937858255.1 uncultured Tabrizicola sp. | reverse complement strand
CCAAGGTCACACCGGCCAGCTTTGAGCCGACCATCGACTATGTCGTGACCAAGATCCCGCGTTTTGCCTTTGAAAAATTCCCGGGTTCCGAGCCCTTCCTGACCACCGCCATGAAATCGGTGGGCGAGGCGATGGCCATTGGCCGCACCATCCACGAATCCCTGCAAAAGGCCCTCGCCAGCATGGAAACCGGCCTGACCGGTTTCGACGAAATCGCCATTCCCGGCGCGCCTGACCGCGCCGCGATTTCCAAAGCGCTGTCGCAGGCCACCCCCGACCGCCTGCGCGTCATCGCCCAAGCCATGCGCGAGGGCTTCACCAACGATGAGATTCAGGCGATCACCGCCTTTGATCCGTGGTTCCTGTCGCGTATCCGCGAGATCATTGAGGCCGAGGCGCAAATCCGCAAGAACGGCCTGCCCGTCAACGCCGAAGACCTGCGCAAGCTGAAGATGATGGGCTTTACCGATGCCCGTCTGGCCAAGCTGACAGGGCGCGACGAAGATCAGGTCCGCCGTGCCCGCCGCAATCTTGGCGTCACCGCCGTCTTCAAGCGCATCGACACCTGCGCCGCCGAGTTCGAGGCGCAAACGCCCTATATGTATTCCACCTACGAATCCCCCGCGATGGGCGATGTGGAATGCGAGGCGCGTCCCTCGACCGCCAAAAAGGTTGTCATCCTCGGCGGTGGCCCGAACCGGATCGGCCAAGGCATCGAGTTTGACTACTGCTGCTGCCATGCCTGTTTCGCGCTGACCGAGCAGGGCTATGAAACCATCATGGTCAACTGCAACCCGGAAACGGTGTCGACCGACTATGACACCTCGGACCGGCTTTATTTCGAACCGCTGACGCTTGAACATGTTCTGGAAATCCTGCGGGTTGAGCAGGAAAACGGCACCCTTCACGGTGTGATCGTGCAGTTTGGCGGCCAGACGCCCCTGAAACTGGCCAATGCCCTGCATGAAGAGGGCATCCCGATCCTTGGCACCACGCCCGACGCTATCGACTTGGCCGAAGACCGCGAACGCTTCCAGAAACTCCTGAACGATCTGGGTCTGAAACAGCCGGTCAACGGCACGGCGCGCAGCCGCGATGAGGCTTTCGCCGTCGCCGCCGAGGTGGGCTATCCGCTGGTCATCCGCCCCTCTTTCGTCCTTGGCGGCCGCGCCATGGAAATCATCCGCGACGATGCGCAGCTTGAACGCTATATCCGCGACGCCGTGCAGGTTTCGGGCAAGAACCCGGTTCTGCTCGACAGCTACCTCGCCGGGGCTATCGAGGTGGATGTTGACGCGCTCTGCGATGGCGAGAACGTCCATGTCGCGGGCATCATGGAACATATCGAGGAAGCCGGCGTGCATTCGGGCGATAGCGCCTGCTGCCTGCCGCCCCACTCGCTGTCCAC
>CALLZQ010000810.1 GCA_937858255.1 uncultured Tabrizicola sp. | reverse complement strand
TCCGGGCGGTCACAGGGCGGTGCGGGGCACGCAGGCGCGGCTGACCGGCGTCATCGAACCCCTCGATCACCTGAAGGCGGCTGATCGCCGGGGCATAGTCGGCCGCCGGCGCGTCGAGGTCGAGCAGCCCCTCTTCCACGCATTGCAGGGCCGCTGTGCCGGTGATCGCCTTGGTGGTCGAAAAGATCGCAAACACCGTATCGAGGTTCAGCGCGCCATCGCCCAGCCGGCTATCGCCCCGGGCCCCGGCGTAAATGTCGCCCTTGCGGTCGGTGACCATCGCCACCACCCCGGGAACGCGCGCCGCCCCCCCGGTCACGCGGGTCAAAACGGCATCGCAGGCCGCTGTCAGATCGTTCATCTTATCCTCCCTTGGCGGGGTCCTCTGCCCCGTGCCAAGGATGCGTGCCCGCGCGGGCCGCGTCTGTCCGCAGACAGAAGCGACTGTCCGAAACCGGAAGCAAAATCAGCCGCGCCGACGGGAGAGGGTAGCGCGCGGCGTCTCGCCAAAGCGGCGGCGATAATGGCCCGCCATGGCGCCGAAATTGACATAGCCCCATAGTGCGGCGATGGCGGCCACCGTCGCCCCCGGCGGGGCGTTCAGCAGATCGGCCCGCAGCCCCTCCAGCCGCCGCGCCGCCAGCCAGTCGCGCGGGGT
This sequence comes from uncultured Tabrizicola sp., assembly GCA_937858255.1. Lineage (GTDB taxonomy): Bacteria > Pseudomonadota > Alphaproteobacteria > Rhodobacterales > Rhodobacteraceae > Pseudotabrizicola. The sequence goes on along the minus strand of CALLZQ010000810.1, from coordinate 862 downwards.
GGTGCCGCGAAACCGCCGAAACCCCTCAGACAAGGTGCGCGCCGTCACGCCCACCCGCGCCGCCACCTCGCCAATCGCCGGGGCCTGCCGCGCCTCGGCGGCAAAGATCTCTTCGGCCTCACGCCCATGCCAGGGTGCCGCCCCTCGTCCGCCATGATCCAGCCGCACCCCCGCCTGCCCCGCCCATTCCCGCAAGAGATCAAGGCAGATCGCCTCTTCCAGATGCCGGCCCAACCCGCCATCGGCGGGCAGCGGGCGATCCGCCGACAGCGACTGCGTGACGTAATCGAGCAGCGCCAGCCACCGCCCCCCTGCCGCGCCAAACTGCACCCGCCGTGACCAGAGGCTGTCATCGGGCACATGGCCGAACCAACGCAGGGCGATCCGCTCCATCGCCGCGTGGGGAATGGTCAGGTTCAACTGCATGTGGTCGGGATCGCCGGTCAGCCAGTAATCGCTGCGCGAGCAATCGACGACAAAGCTCTCTCCCGCGCGGGTCTCATCGCCGCCGATGTCGCCCTGATGGCGCAGACAGCCGCGCAGGGTATTCAGGACTAGGATATTGCCTGCCTCCGGGTCGAACCGGTCGAGATGAATGCCGGTGCCATAGGAGAACCGGCTGAGCGTCACCTCACCCACCCGGGCCGAAATCATCGTGGCATCGGGTCGTGACAGCCGGACCAGCGGCCGCACGCGGTAAGGCATATAGACATCGCGGCAAAAGGCCTGCACCTCATCCCAGTCGGATGAGCGCGCCCGGATGGCGGTGGCGGCGGGCCGACCGCCCGGCCGGGTCAAGAGTGCCTGTTCCAGCAGGGGCGCCCCCCGCCTCGGCCTTTGACAGTGCCCTCAGGTTAAGCCC
>CALLZQ010000809.1 GCA_937858255.1 uncultured Tabrizicola sp. | reverse complement strand
TTGGTGGAATCGCGCATCTCCGTCGCCGTGCCAAGCGCATCGCTGATCCGTTTCGCGGTCCGCTCGTCATTGGTCGCGAAGGCGACGCGCACATGGCAGTTGTCGAGGATCGCGTTGTTCGGTCCGTAGGCGCGCTCGATCTGGTTGAGGCTTTGCGCGATCAGGAAGGATTTCAGGCCATACCCCGCCATGAAGGCCAGCGCGCTTTCGAAGAAGTCAAGGCGACCGAGCGCCGGGAATTCGTCCAGCATCAGCAGGAGCCGATGGCGCTTGCCCGAGGTCTTCAGCTCTTCCGTCAGCCGCCGTCCGATCTGGTTCAGGATCAAGCGGATCAAGGGCTTGGTGCGGTTGATGTCAGAGGGCGGCACCACGAGGTAGAGGCTGGTCGGACCGGGCCCTTCCACCAGATCGGTGATCCGCCAGTCGCAGCGCGCCGTCACCCGGGCGACGACCGGATCGCGGTAGAGCCCGAGGAAGGACATGGCGGTCGAAAGAACGCCGGAGCGTTCATTTTCGGACTTGTTCAGAAGCTCTCGGGCGGAGGACGCGATCACCGGATGCACGCCCCCTGACCCGAGATGGGCGGTTTCCATCATGACGCGCAGTGTCGCCTCGATCGGCCGACGGGGGTCCGACAGGAAGTTCGCGACCCCTGCAAGGGTCTTGTCCCGCTCGGCATAGAGGACATGGAGGATCGCGCCGACCAAGAGCGAGTGGCTGGTCTTTTCCCAATGGTTGCGCTTGTCGAGGCTGCCTTCGGGATCGACCAGGATATCGGCGATGTTCTGGACATCTCGGACCTCCCATTCCCCCCGCCGAACCTCGAGCAGCGGATTGTAGGCCGAGGATGCGGCATTGGTCGGGTCGAAAAGCAGCACGCGCCCATGGCGCGACCGGAACCCTGCCGTCAGCCCCCAGTTCTCGCCCTTGATGTCATGCACGATGCAGCTGCCGGGCCAGGTCAGGAGGGTCGGCACGACGAGACCTACGCCCTTGCCGCTGCGGGTGGGCGCAAAGCACAGGACATGCTCCGGTCCGTCATGGCGCAGATAGGCCCGGTCATGACGCCCCAGGACCACACCATCGGGGCCAAGCAGACCGGCTGCATGGATCTCCTTGGGCTCCGCCCATCGGGCCGAACCATAAGTGGCGACATTGCGCGCCTCGCGGGCCCGGATGATCGACATGAGGAAGGCTGCGGCAATGGCGAGCGCCGCACCGGTCACGGAGATGGCGGCCCCTTCCATGAAGATGCCCGGAGCATAGGCATCGAAGGAAAACCACCACCAGAAGAACGCGGGCGGATGGTAGATGGGCCATCCCGCTGCATCGAACCAGGGCGCGCCAAGCTGGGGCTGGAAGCCGAGTCGGAAGGCCACCCACTGCGTCGCCGCCCAGACCATCACGAGGACGATCGTGAACACCGTGATGATCTGGCCCCAGAGGATCCGGCCTCCCCGCATGCGCGCTCCTGCAAGAACTTGCGTGAAACGCATCTGGGGCTGGAGAAGCGCGATGATGGCAACTGAGAAGTCGTGCGCGGGGAAGTCCCGGATAGTATGGGCGGAACATGGGACATGTCCTGTCTATGTCCCGCGCCCTGCAAACAGACCTTGCTATGCAAGGCAGGTCAAATCCCAAGGTCCTTGCCCCGCCCAAGTTGCCAGGAGATCGACCCGCCCTTCACCACACCCGTCACTTCGCGCCCCAGCTGAGGATCAATGACGGGTCGCCACGGGACCAGCGTGAATTCCTGAGTCTGCTCGACCAGAGCGAACTTGCGACTTGCAAGGGTCACGGTGCCCGTGAAGGTGCCGTTGACCTTTGCGCCGTCGGCGGCGGCACGGAAGGCAAGCCCCTTGCGCTCGGCGAGGGATGCCCCGACCCGGGCGATTTCGCGGTCGCGCAGAGTCGCCAACAGGTCACGGCGGTAGAGGACGCGCGCGCCCTGGCGCACTGCATCACCACGGGCGAGGTGATGGTCGCGGCGCTGATCAAGCGCGTCGCGAACCTCCTGCCCAAAGCCCGAAGGCGTGATGTCCGACCGATCGCTGCGGAGGAGCCGCTGGTCGAGCCAGGTGGCGCCATCGGCCCTGATCTGTTTGTCGAGCGTCATGGCCGACAGAACCCGGACCGTCGCTTGGCGGTTGCGACTGGCGTCATGGGCGGCCGCACGGCGCGCATAGTCCTCGGGGATCCGCCATCGATCCGCATCGATCCGCTCGACGATCCCGGCACGGCGCAAGGCCTCGAGCCTGCGGACATGGGC
>CALLZQ010000808.1 GCA_937858255.1 uncultured Tabrizicola sp. | reverse complement strand
GCGCGCCCCCGCGGGGGGGCTGGGGGGGCCCCCGCACGCCCCGCCGCAGGAAGAGGCGACGCCGCCGGCCGAGCCGGGCGGCCCGCCATCGCGTGAGCGGCCCAAAGGTGAGATTTGGGGCGGCTGCCCGGTCAAGGTGCTGGGGATGCGCGACGGCACGATCTTTCTGCTGGACGTGCTGGGCCAGCTGCGCGCGCTGTCCAAGCTGGAGGGCACGGAAATCATGAAGCTGTTCGGCTTTCGATTTCCGGCGCTTTGCTACCACTTTCCGCAATGGTCCAAGGGCGACCCGCCCACGCGGGTGAAGGGCAAGTTTGATGTCTATGGGGTTGCCAGCGCGATCAGCATGGCAGCGGCCGAGCGGGGCATCTTTGACCCCGAGGGTGCGGTGCGCGGCGTCGGCGCCTGGGTCGATGATGACGGGCGGCTGGTCTATCCCCGGGGCGCCCGACTGATCATCGGCGGGCAGGACCCCCCGCTGACGACGCATCAGGGGCGCATCTATCCGGCGCAGCCGCCGATCCCGCACCCGGCAGAGGCCGTCAGAGACGCGGCCGACCCCTATACCGAGCTGGTCGAGGTGCTGGAGACCTGGCACTGGCAGCGGCCCGAGATTGACGCGGTGATCATGGCCGGAACCTTTGGCGTGCAGGCGTTCGGCGGGGCGCTGGACTGGCGCCCGGCGGCATGGATCACCGGGGGCGCAGGGTCTGGCAAGTCTGCCTTGCAAAAGCTGTTCCTGCATCTGCATGGGGGCGAGAAAGGGCTGGTCCAATCGACAGACCCGACCGCGCGGGGGATCGCATCGCAGCTGGGCCAATCGACCCTGCCTGTCGCGCTGGACGAGATCGAGCCGGGCGATACCGGAAGCCAGAAGGAAAAAGCGATCGTCGAGACCGCCCGCGTTGCCGCCAGCGGCGGCCGATGGATGCGGGGGAGCAGCGACCAAAAGGGCAGCAGCGGGCAGCTGCGCAGTACATTCCTTTTCAGCTCGATCCTGATCCCCGGCATTCTGAAATCGCAGGATCGGCAGCGCATGATCGTGTTGAACCTCTTGCCGATCGCCGAGGGGGCCAAGCCGCCCAACTTGCGGGCCGAGACCTGGCGCACGCGCGGCGCGCGCATCAAGCGGCTGATTGTCGATCGATGGCCCACATGGGCCGCGCGATTGGAATTGTGGCGCGAGGCGCTGGCCGCCCAGGGGATCCATGGCCGCAACGGTGACAACTGGGCCACGACGATGGCCATGGCCTGCCAGATGCGGCAGGCGGCGCTGCCCTCGGCCGACGAGCTGGCCGGATGGGCGCGCAAGCTGGCCGCCCATATCTCGATCGATCTGGAGGATTTGGGCAACGATGCCGACGAGGTGCTGGTGCATCTGCTGGGCAAGCTGATCGACCCGTTCCGGCGGGGCGAGCAGCACACTGTCGCGCAGTGGGTGCAGGTGGCCGCCGAAAGCCCCAATGCCCCGCGCGGGCTGTGCGGTGGCGCAGACAGCGCCCTGGACATGGACGACAACGAGCGCAAGCGCCGCGCCAAAGTGGCCAACGAGCAGTTGGCCAAGACGCTGATGCGCGTCGTCCAGCATGGCGATGGCCCGCACCTGTTTATCGGCAACACCAAGGCGCCCGGCATCTTGGAACTGTTCGAGGGGAGTGTATGGGCCGGCGGCGCCTGGAGCCAGTCCCTGGCGCGCGTCAAGGGGGCAAAACCCGCCAAGACATCCCGCACCCTGGCTGGTGTGCCGTCACGCGGCGTGGAAATCCCGCTGAGTGCCATTCCGGGCCTGCTGGCCTTTCCTGCTGATCAGGCCAAGGCCGCAGCGCCGGTGCGGCCGATCCGTGACGACCTGCCCGAAGATATGGGGGATTTCTGACATGACCACGCGCCCCGGCGCCATTTCCGGCCTCACCCTGTCCGCCGCGTCGATTTCCCTTGCCCCCGCACCCGAGGGGGCCAGTAATTATCACGCGGGGTTGGCCTTCGGCCCATGGGTTCGGGGCCTGCCCACGACGATACGACGCTGGGTGTCGTGGGTTTGTCGTGGGTCTTGTCGTGGGTTTTTCCGTTGTGCATCAACGGGTTATCTGTCGCCACGACGCCACGACGCGAAATCTCGCCCCCCTTATCACATGTGCGCATGTGCGTGCAGGCACGATATATCCACTGTGTCGTGGCGTCGTGGCGTCGTGTCTGTCTCTATCTACCTGAAAAGAAAGAAAGAAAGCCACGACGCGGCCCGCAACGCAGTCACGACAGCGTGTCGTGGATGGTCTAAGCCTTTGAAAACCCTTGAAAAGGGGGGTTTTGTGCATGGCTAAGGCGGAAAACCAGTGGCAGGAGCAGGCCGCCGAGGCCGCAAAGCGGATCGATGCGGCCCGCGATCTGGGGCAGCTGTCGCTGTTCCCGGGCGATGCCGGTGCCGAGGATGCCGAGGCCGGCGGCGCTGGCCGGGGCAAGGGCAAGGCGCTGTCCAAGCTGCGCGAGCTGCTGGCCGCGCGCGGCCTGCGGATGCCCGAGGATGTGCTGGCCAATGTCGCGGCGCTGGACGATCCCGAGGGGCCGGTCATGGCGGCGCTGAAAAAGGCCGAGGCCGTGGCGCTGGCGATCTATGGCCACGGGCAGGCGCCGGCCTCGGTGCGGTTGCGGCTGTTCGAGACCTTCTATGCCCAGACCGTGCGGGCGCTGGATGCGCTGTTGCCCTATGGGCTGGCCAAGGTGACGCCCGATGTGCAGGTGAGCCAAGCCGTCCAGGTGGTGGTGATGCCGGGCGGGCAGGGCCAGCAGCCGCTGCAGGGCGGTGATCGGGCGCGCGATGTGACGCCGCAGGCCCGCCGGATAGCCCCGCCGCCGCTGCCGGTCAAAGTGCAGGAAAATCAACAGCTTGGCGATGTGGCGCCTATCGCGCCGGATGCGTCGGATCGGACGGAAGGGGTAAAGCCTTGATTTCACTGTTGAAAAGCGCGGTGGATAACAAGATTGCCGATCTGGTCGCACCCATCGCCTCGGCCCCCGATGCCTTTTGCGCCGCCCTCTTCGCCCTGACCTGCCCGGGCCGGATCGAGGGCACCCCCCCTTTCGCGGCCAGCCCCGCGCCCGGCCCGGCGGACCCCCGGGGGGGCCATCGCGCGCCAGTCTCTCTCCCCCTTGCGGCGACCCCATGCAGCCGTTCCAAAGGTCAGGAGGTGGCAGTATGACGCCGAAACTGGGAGCGGGCAGCCGGGGTGTGGGGGCGTGCGTGCGTGCGCCCGCCGAAATGGCCGGTGGGGCCATGGGTGAGGGTGGCGCAGTCTCTGATCTGTCGAAGGATCGGGCAGATGATCTGGCCGCGATGGGTGCGGCCGAGGCAGTGGCAAGCCTAGCGGCCGCAGGGCAGGCTGACAAGATGCCGGATGCCCAGGGCGGCGATTTTCCCGGCCCTGTCTCTGAGGCCCTGTTTTGGGATGACAGCGACGTTGTGGGCATTCAGGGGCCGGTGGGCAGTGGAAAGACCACGACTGTCCTGAAATCGCGCCTGCGTCGCGCCTGCATGATGCCACGCAGCACGATCGATGGCTGGCGTCGCTACAAACTGCTGGTGGTGCGCGAGACCTACCGTCAGCTTTGGTCCACGACGATCCCCAGCTATCTGGAGAGCTATCCCAAGACCCTTGGCACCTGGTCGGGCGGGCGCGGCGATCCTGTCACCCATGTGATCGAGTTTGACGATGGCAACGGCCCCATCGAATTCCGGGTGGAGTTCATGGCCTTTGGTGATGACGTGACCGCATCCATGCGCGGGGTGCAGACGACCGATATCTGGCTGAACGAAACCGATACCGTGCCGATCGAGGTGCTGACCGCCGGTATCGGCCGGATCGACCGCTGGCCCGGCATCAAGCATTTCGAGGGGTATCCGCCCGAGCTGCGCGGCTATGGGCAGATCATCTGCGACTTCAACGCCCCGGACGAGGAAAACTGGACCTATCGGCTGTTCCACGCCACGGAAGAGCGGGACAAGCTGATGGAGGTCATCAATTCGGGGCTGCCCGAAGGATCGCGCCAGATCAACATCACATTCTACAACCAGCCGGGCTATGGCGAGCCGGGGTGCGAGAACCTGAAAAACCTGTCGGCCAGCTATTACCCCCGCCAGATCGCATCCATGAAGATGAACGGGCGCGGCGATATGCTCGACCGGCTGGTGTTCAACAAGATCACCTATCTGCGCGCGGGTGAGCCTGTCTTTGCGCGCGAGTTCCGCCGCCGGATCCATGTAAACGAAACCACGATTGTGCCCGACCCGGGCTTGCCGCTGCTGATCGGGCTGGACCAGGGCTTTAAGGGCGCGGCGGTGAACGGGCCATTCCTGCCGCCGTTCCCTTGGCGCATCCTGGCCGAGCCGCATTTCCCGAAGGAGCGGCTGGTTTCCGCCGAGTTCGGGCGCCGCCTGCGCGATCTGCTGGATGATCGCTTTCGCGGCTGTCGCGTCGAGGGCGGCTTTGGTGACGTGGCGGGCGAAAGCGGCGCGGCGCAGGCCGAGGAAAACGCCACCTGGAACCGCGCGGTGGCCAAGGCAGCCGAGTTTCCGATCCGACCGCAGCGCATCGGCGCCAACCGCATTCAGCCGCGGCTGGAGGCGGGGCGCGCCGCGCCGGGGTTCATGCACGGGGGCGAGCCGGGGCCGCTGCCCGACCCCGCCTGCCGGCTCCTGATCCGGGGCCTTGAGGCCCGCTATGTCTGGACCGATGAAATCGACGCCTCGGGCGACAAGCGCAAGGTCCCGGACAAGCGGCTGACCGAGGCGAACGTCATGGATGGCCTGCAATATCTGCTGCTGTCGAAATCGCGGGGCGACGGCATGTCCCCCATCAGCTTCCCGGCGGGCAAGTCTGCCCTGCTGGGCCATAACGGCGGGCCGCGCATGGCCCCCGACCAGCCGGGCGGGCTGTCCACCGGCTGGAGTATTCACCAACCCTATGGAGAGTGATGGAATGAACTTTGGAGAGGCACTTGAGGCGCTGAAAATCGGTGCGCGTGTGGCGCGTTCCGGCTGGAACGGCAAGGGGATGTGGATCGCGCTAACCCCGGGTTCGGTTTTCCCTGCTGGCCTTGCAAAATCGGGCCATGCCGCGCGTCACCGGGCAGAGGAGTTGGGCGACGATTTCAAGGAAATCACCCTTCTGCCGCACATCGACATGCGCGCCGCCGACGGTTCGATGGTGATCGGCTGGCTGGCGTCACAAACCGACATGCTGGCTGACGATTGGGAAATCGTCGCCCCCGCCGCCGCGTAAGAAACACCCGAAAGGACACCCAATGACCAAAGCCACCAAGGCGCCTGATCTGGGCGCGCTGCAAGCGGCAGTGAAGCAGATCGAGACCATGAACCACGACAGCGGGCGCGGCCTGCTGGTCGAGGAAATGGCCGCCGCCGGGGCGCGCATTGCCGAGCGTCCCAAGGGCAGCGGCGTGCTGCATATCGTTCATTTGGGCATCACCTGCCAGACCACGGCGGGGCTGGCCAATGGTCTGACCGTCTGGGCGCAAAAGGCCCGGCGCGCCATTCGCCAGGCGGGGGCGCTGTGATGCCGTTCTTCAGAAAAAAACCCGTCGTTATTGAGGCCGTCCTATTCGATGGCTGTAATCATAGCCAAATCTTCGACTTCACCCAAAAACAAAGCAGGCCGCCGTGCTGCACGGAGGCTACTCTTGGGCTTCCCATAACTATTCCAACCCTTGAAGGTGACCACAAAGCTGACGTTGGTGACGTGATCATCAAGGGGGTGAAGGGAGAGTTTTACCCCTGCAAGCCTGACATCTTTGCCGCGACCTATGAAGCTGTAGAGGCTGACCAGCAATGACCCTCTCTGTCCTGCCCTGGGATGACATGCTGGCCCTGCCGGTGTTCCGGCAGCTGGACGCCCATGATTTCATGGAGGCCGAGCTGGTGCGCGGCGGCGGGTGCAACGGCATTAGCCTTTGGGCTGACTGGCGCGGAGTTGAGCCGTTCCGCATCCTGTCCTTTGTCGCCCTGGCAGGGCGGACCCCCTTTGCCGTCTTTGGCCTGGCCAATACCGGGCAGGCCGGGGTGGCTGCTGCCGCGCTGCTGGCGCGCGATCACCGGCGCTTTGCGCGGCCGCTGGCCCGGCTGGCCGTCGCGATCCGCCGGCAGATGCCGGCCGAGGCGCTGGCCCGGGGCATTCACCGGATCGAGGCGCGCTGCTGGTCGGATCATCCGACCGCATCGCTGCTGCTGTCCCGGCTGGGCTTTGCCCATGAATGTGACATGCCGGGGTTTGGCCTGACCGGCAGCGTCACCTATCGCCAGTTCGCCTGGCTCGCTGCCCATTCCCCCACCGCTTGCGCAACCGAAAGGACCTGAAAATGTGTTTTGGTGGATCCCCCAAGATCGCGGCGCCGCCGGTGGCGGCGATCGACAACAGCGAAGCGGCGCGGCAGTCCGATCTGGAAAGCCGCCTGCGCCGCCGTCGCGCCGGCGCGGCCAGTGATATCCTGACCGGCCAACCCGGCATTCCCAGCACCGCCACGCTGGGTGGGGTGGCAAAATGAGCGATATGACCCCCGGCCCGCAACTGACGGGCACCGAGGCATTCGACCTGGCCGCCCGCCGCTGGGACGAGCTGAAAACCGGCCGCGCGCAGCATGAGGCGCTTTGGCGCGATATCGCCCGCATCTTTCGGCCCCATCTGGGCGGGTTTGGTCTCGACGATCCTGCCGGGCGGATCATCGAGCGGCCATCATCCAGCGCGCCGATCTACGCTGCCGACAGCTTTGCCGCCACGCTCTATGGCACCATGACCAACCCGGCCAACCGCTGGTTTGGCTTTCAGAGCGACGATGACGACGCCAATGCCGACCCCGAGGCAAAGCGGTGGTTTGACGCGGTGACGCGGCGCACCCTGACCTCTTTCGGGCCATCGGTCAGCCCCTATTATTCGACTGCCATGCAGGTATTCGGCAGCCTGGCCGTGCTGGGCAATGCCGCCGAATATGATGTGCTGGTGCGGGAAGAGCAGAAGATCATGGATGTTTCGGTCAGTCTGGCCGAAATCGTGGTCGATATCGATGCCTGGGGCGGCGTGGTCGAGGTGGTGCGGCGCTTCATGCTGACTGCGCCGGCGGCTGTCCGGCTGTTCAAGGGGCAGGTGCCTGCCAAGCTGATCGAGGCGGCAGAAAAGCGGCCGACCGAGAAGTTTGCGTTCTATCACCATGTCCTGAAGAACAGCGACTGGCTGCCGTTTTTTCGACTGGGCACCAAGGGGCGCAAGTGGCTGTCGCGCTATGTCTGCGAGGTTGAGCGGGCGCAGCTGCGCGAGGCCGGCTATGACGAAATGCCGTTTCATGTCCCGCGCTGGCATGTCGATACAGGGCAGACCTATGGCCTTGGACCGGGCTTTGTCGCGCTGTCCTCGGCCGGCATTCACAACCGC
>CALLZQ010000807.1 GCA_937858255.1 uncultured Tabrizicola sp. | reverse complement strand
CGGCTGATGCCACAGGCGGTGGATATGGTCGTGGTGGCGCAGGGGGTCCGCGATGGGCTCGGTGGGCGCGGGCCGACAGGCGAGGCCGATGCTCGCCTTGCGATGCTGAGCGGGGATGCGGGCCTGAGCAACGGTTTCTATCATGGCACGGCAGGCTACCGCCGCATTGCCGCCGCCGCGCCGGCCTGAGCGCGCAGGGGACGCCGCCAATGACCTCGACCGCCGAACAGATGCGCGCCTGGACCGGGCCCGCGATCCTGACCTACGGGTTCCGCCCGTTCTTTTTTGGCGCGGCGGTCTGGGCCGTGCTGGCGATGGTGCTCTGGGTGCCGATGTTGTCGGGGCACCTGACTTTGCCCACGGCTTTCGATCCCGTGTCATGGCATGCGCACGAATTCCTGTTCGGCTATCTGGGAGCCGTCGTCTCGGGATTCCTGCTGACCGCGGTGCCGAACTGGACGGGGCGCTTGCCGATCGTCGGCTGGCGTCTCGGGATGCTTGGGGGCCTTTGGTTGGCAGGTCGCGTTGCGGTTACGGTATCAGGCAGCATGCCGGCCTTACCGGTTGCCATGGTCGATCTGGCCTTTCCGGTTGTTTTTGCGCTGCTGATCGCGCGCGAGATCGTGGCGGGTAAGAACTGGCGGAACCTGATCGTGCTGGCGATGCTGGGGGTCTTAATCCTCGGCAACACGCTGTTTCACTGGGAGGCGGCACAAGGCTATTACGCGGCCCAAAGCTATGGCCTGCGTCTGGGCCTTGGCGCAGGCATCATGATGATCGCCGTTATCGGCGGGCGGATCGTGCCGTCCTTCACCCGGAACTGGCTGGTTAAGCGGCAGAGCATCGCATTGCCCGTGGCGTCAATGCAATCCTTCGACAAGGTCGCGCTCGCGGCTCTTCTGGTGGCGCTTGTGCTGTGGGTAGCGCTGCCTCTCGGGACGCCGACCGGGTTGGCACTTGCCCTGGCAGGCGTGTTGCACGCCCTGCGATTGGCCCGTTGGGCTGGGCACCGGACCTTTGCCGAGCCGCTGGTGACTGTGTTGCACGCGGGCTATGCCTTCGTATCGTTGGGAGCTTTGGCATTGTCCGCGGAAATCCTCCTGCCGGGCTCCTTCGGGATGGCGGGTGCGCAGCATTTCTGGATGGCGGGCGCAATCGGTTTGATGACGCTGGCTGTGATGACGCGCGCCACGCTGGGCCATACCGGCCAGGACCTGACGGCCGGGGCGGGTACGGTCGCAATCTATCTGGCCTTGATGCTGTCCGTCTTTGTGCGGGTCGCGGGCGGCGTATGGCCTGAATTCTCCGGCCCCTTGCACACGATGGCGGGGCTGTTCTGGATAGCCGCCTTCGGGGGGTTCGCTGTCGTGTATGGGACGCTCTTGTTGCGCCTGCCCGCGGCCAAGCGGGTCTGATGCGCCACCGATGGGATGGTTCGAATTCGTCGTGGCTTGTGTCGTGTTCTTCCTGTCGCATTCCTTGCCCGTGCGACCGCCGTTGCGGCCCTGGCTTCGGGCGCGGCTAGGAGCATCCGGTTTCACACTGGCCTATTCCGCCCTGTCACTTGCGATGCTGGCATGGTTGATCAGTGCGGCGGGTCGCGCACCGCCACTTTGCCTTTGGGTATTGGCACCAAGGCAGTTCCCTCTCCCCCTGTCAATCACAGGACCCCGCTCATCTTT
>CALLZQ010000806.1 GCA_937858255.1 uncultured Tabrizicola sp. | reverse complement strand
CATTCAGGTCGGCGCGAACCGCCAGAGCCTCCGTGATCGCCGCCTGCACCTGGTTTGACAGGTCCGCCTCGGAAAGGCGCGTGTCGTCAGTCCTGACATTTACCCATGCCGACGCGACAGTGGGTTGATCGAGGATCAGCCGGGCCTGTGCCTGATAGCCGGTCGCGGGGAGCAGCCCTTGGTAGATGTCAAGAAATCCGGCGCCAATGTCCTGTGTCGTCCCTTGCAGGACGATTTCCGGGCTGCCTGCCAACCGCACCCGCCAGGCCAACCCGCCGGCGATCAGATCACTGCTCCAGAGCAGGCGGATGCCGCAGCGACGCGGCGTTCCTGACGTGTCGCGGGCAATGATCGGTTCGGCGTCAAATCCGTCCACTGGCTGGGCCACTACCGTCGGTGTGGCCGGACCAGCTGGCAAGGGCAGCGCCATCGATGGCGCCCAGACATAGGACCCGCTATCCCTCTCCTTGAGCGAAAGCTGCCGAATGCCGGTGCGCGGATCCTCGAGGATTTCCTCGACCGAAAATTCCTTGGCGGCGAACCCGTTCCGCGCAGAGGTCCAGATGACGGTATCCGTCAGTTCAACCGCCGCCGCATCGGGCGGGCAGGCGATTACGGTTCGCGTGAAATGCCGCTCCTCTTCGATCCAGGCCTGCATCAGACGCTGGACCTGCATCGGATAGGGCACCGCCGGCAATGACAGACTGGCCATGCGGCGACCAAACACATCTGCTTCTTCCCAGGCAGCATTGGTGCGTTTCGGGGCGTCTTTGGTCTCCCAGAAGTGCTCTGGATCAGGGAACTTGGCAGAGACGGCGTTATAGGTCTCTTGCAGACTCGGAAACAGGTCGAGTTCCTGCTTGCGGGATACGATCACGTCGTCGTCGGTAAAGGCATAGACCGGCAGCGTCGGGGCGCCCGCGACAATACCCCAGCCATAGCCCAGATCGGCAATGGTCGCCGAGCAGGCCTTGATCAGCTCCTCCAGTGTCGATGCGGGCGCCTGGTCGAGGGTCGCCTCGATGCCGGCCCGGTACATCGGCTCACTCTCCCCCCCGTCGAGCGTGACAGACTCGTCGGCGCGGGTCATCGCCAGGGTCCAGACCGAGAGGGGCAGCTGATCTGCATCGCTGATCTTGCCGCCCCAGACCTCACCACCCGGCAGGGGAATGCCGCGCATCACGTTATAGGCGAGGACCACGGCATTGTCGGTATGTGCCCAGGTCGACGGATCGCCCGCCCGCTGCGGGCCGCTACCACCGACAGAGCTGTCAAGGCGCGGGTCATAAAGCGGTATCCCCTCGATTTCGAAGCGATAGCGGGGCGGCGATGAGAGTTGTTCCTGGCTGAAACGGAAGGTCAGGATGGCATAGCAAATCCCTTGCCCTACCATCTCGGACGTCCAGGGCCGGTCAGGGTGATCACCATATTTGGCGATGAGCATCGGGTCGGCAACGGACTGCGTCCCGTCGTAATATCGGATCCAGATATTTTCGCCGGTTTTCTCGGTCTTCAACGGTGTGCCATAGTCCGCATGGTCGGTCTCGCCAAACTCGGCCCATTCATCACCGATCAGCACGCGTTTCAGGCTGGCCCCCGGTGCACTGCAAATCTCGATGACATGGGTGAGAAAGGCGTTAGAGCGACCATGGCTATAGGGAGGGCAGATCGCCTGCCCGGCTGTGGCATAGGTTCCCAGGATGATTGTCTCGGGATTGTCCTCGCCCCGGACTGTGGACGAGATGGTCAGCCCCCCCCCTTGCCGGGTGTCCGGTGCCAGCGCCGCCTGCAAAGCTGACAGTGCGACCGAGGTCAGCAGCTTGACCGCAAGGCTGCCGAAAACCGTGCTGCCAAAGGCCGCGCCCGCTGCCCAGCCGCCCCAGAGCGCCCCGCCAGCGGTAACAGAGGCGCCAATGCCGGCCGCGCTGAAGCCGAAAAGCCCGCCCGCAAACCCGAATACCTGCGGCATTAGCGCTCCACCCTGAATTGACGCTGCACGGCGCTGAAGGGGGTCAGACCCAGCCGCCCGCTTTCCGTCAGGATGTAGATTGCGCTGCCTTGGCTGACGCCGATCGCGGGGCCGGTGCCGGTTTCGATGACGGCAAGATCGCCTTCTCGCACGAATCGGCCCTGCGCCTCGGCAAGATGGGCGGCAACCAGATCCACAAAGTCCCGATAGCCCGCCCGGCGGAGGATACGCAGCCCACCCCGGAGCGTGGTGTAACGCCCGCGCCAGAATGTGGCGAGATCAACCCCGGTCTGGGCCAGTACCGCGCCTGCCCCGAACAGGCAGCAGTCGTGCTGGCCATAAACCAGCGGCAGCCCATCGACCTCGATCAGCCAGGTCCGCAGACGCGGGCGCCAGTCCGGCCGGCGATGCAGGAGGAGCGCATTCATGACGTGCCCCATTTCGTGTCGACCGAATCCGCGATCGAGGCATATTTCCTGAAAGCGTCCGCGGGTGCGCGTTCCCGCAGGCTGGCATCCGAACGGTAGCGCGAGACTGGGCGGGTCAGGGCACGGCCTTGGGTGGAGATTTCGATAGCGATCTGACCGCCGGTCTCTCCTTTGGGCGGAGTGGTGATCGGCGCCTTGTCAATAAAGCCGCGCCGGACCAGATGCGGCGTGTCGATCAACTGTTCGCCCTCGGGGTCGAACAGCGCCCGGTGAACTTCGACGGGGGCATGGCGCGCATCATAACCCCGGATCAGCTGCTGGGCTTCGGGCGCCACCTGGTTAAAGACAATTCGCCAGGTCCTCACCTTCAGGCCCGTCTGACTGCGGATCGGATCGGCCGTCAGCATCGCACCTGCCCCGTAATAGGTACGGGTCTCGCCCTCGAGCACGAATTCGGCATGATCGGCGCCGGTCCAGAAGCCGATGGATTCGGTTAGCCCGGAGGTTCTGTTCCGGGCCGAAACCCAGACCAGAAGATGGGCGCGAAAGGCGGCGCGCGAGGCGAAATAGGCGGCGGTGATCGGTGGATAGCTGCGCATCACTTACCTCAGGGTCTGCTGAAACCGGAACGAGACGCCCGTCGTCAGGCGCGACTTGCGACAGCCTAGCTGCACC
>CALLZQ010000805.1 GCA_937858255.1 uncultured Tabrizicola sp. | reverse complement strand
CATCCCCGCCCGCGTCATAAAAGCGCGCGGAATGTTTTTTACCGACGCTCGAGAACGGCACGCAACCAAGCCGCCTCCCGTTCCCGCCGTCAAATTTCGGTGCGCGACCGTCGATGGCCACGGCGTGACATTGCGTCGGGTCGCCGACAGAGAGGACGCCCTGCGCCAGAAGATCGGCCAGAACGACACCGCGATTATACGGCGTGCCCCGGATGAGGAAATTCTTCGCAGGCTCTCCCCAGGCGCGGGTCAGCCAGTCGGTATCGGCCTGAAAACCGCCAGAGGCGACCACGACCGCCCTGGGCGTGATGCGGTGGCTTTGACCGGCATGGGTGTAATCCACCCAGGCAATCCGGTCACCATCCAGTTCCAGATGGGTAACAGCGGCCTCATACAACACCTCAACGCCCAGACGCTGCGCGGTGCGGTAATAGGCGTTCACCAGCGCCTTGCCCCCGCCCATGAAAAAGGCGTTGGTCCGTGCCAGCGACAGCGTGCCAGAGAGCGAGGGCTGGAAACGCACGCCACGCGCCTCCATCCATGGCAGGCATTCCGCCGAGTTGCGAATGGCCAACCTGGCCAGATGCTCATCGGTCTTGCCGGCCGTCACCTTGATCAGATCCGCCAGATATTCCTCTTCGCTGTAACTCTCGACCAGCGGGCCCAGCGGGCCGCTGTGCATGCAGCGAAAATTGCGGGTATGGCGCGAATTCCCCCCGCGATAGGCCTTGGGGGCGGTTTCCAGAATAATCACCTTGGCGCCGGCCTCGGCCGCCGTCATGGCCGCACAGAGCGCGGCATTGCCGCCGCCGATGACGGCGATGTCGTAATGGGTTTTCATGATCGGTATCCTCTTGATTTCTGCGATACCCATCGGCTTTTGATTTGACCAATGTCGGTTTTCACGCGATTATTGCGCCATGCGCATCAATTACGATTTCTACGATCTCGAAGCCTTTCTGGCGGTCAAGGAAACCGGTTCGTTCCACCTCGCGGCCGAGCGGTTGCACCTGTCGCAATCGGCGGTCACACGCCGGGTGCAAAAGCTCGAGACCGCGCTGGACACCGTGCTGTTCGAGCGGACCACGCGCGAGGTCAGGCCGACCTTGGCCGCCAAACGCCTGCAAGTGCGGGCACAGGCGATCCTTGAGGATGCGCGCGAGACCACGCTTGCCATGCGCGACGAAAGTGTCGCTTTCGCGCATCAGCGCAACGCGGTGGTCACGATCGCCGTCATTCCCACCGTGGTCGCGGCCCTGCTGCCCCGGGCGATCAAACGTTTTCGCGCCAAAGGCAATGCCGCGCGCATCCGTCTGCTGGATCACACCGCCAACGCGGTTGCTGAATCCGTCGCCAAGGCCGAGGCCGATTTCGGCCTCTGCTCGATCCCGGCACTTGAACCCAACACCCGCTTTGAGCCGCTCTTTGATGACCAGATTGTTCTGGTCCTGCCCAAGGACCACCCCCTGACGGCCCAGCACAGCGTGATCTGGTCAGATATCGAGGGCGAAGATCTGATTGTTCCCACCCGGGGCACCGGCAACCGTCTCTTGATCGACGAAGCCATGGCGCGCAGCCGCCGCCCGCTGCGCTGGACTTATGAGATACGCCGCTCGACCACGGCGCTTGATCTGGTCTTGGCGGGGGTTGGCATCGCGCTTTTGCCCCGCTCGGCCATTGCGCATCAGGCTGGCACGGCGCTGACCTACCGCCCGATTACCCGGCCCGAAATCATTCGCCCGGTCGGGTTCCTGACACGCATCGGTCAGCAGGACACCGGATCGGTTCAGGCATTGATGGCCGAGATCCGGCACGAGGCGGCCAACCCTGCCGAACCCGTCTGACCGACAGGTACCGTTGGCGCCCCTCTTCACCGCCCCGCGAGGGCAAGCTCCCAAGGCGCCGCCCTGCGGCACGGCGGCACCGGTTCATCCCCAGTCCAGCACCACCTTGCCCGAATGGCCCGCGCGCATGGCGGCAAAGCCTGCGGTAAAATCGCTGGCGGGCAGGCGGTGGGTAATGACGCGCCGCACATCAAGGCCGTTTTCGATCATGGCGATCATCTTGTACCAGGTTTCAAAGATCTCTCGGCCATAGACCCCCTTGATGGTGATCGCCTTGAAAACGATGCGGCTCCAGTCAACCGGGCTTTTGCCCGGGGGGATGCCCAGCATGGCGATACGCCCCCCCATCACCATATGCTCGACCATCTGATCGAGCGCGATCTGGCTGCCAGACATTTCCATACCGACATCAAAGCCCTGACTCATCTTGAGACTCGGGAAAACGCTGCGCAATTCAGTGGTGGCGACATTCACCGGGATCACATCGGCGACCTGCCCGGCCAATTCCAGCCGCGCCGGATTCACATCGGTGATCACCACATGCCGCGCCCCGACATGACGCGCCACCGCCGCCGCCATGATGCCGATGGGGCCGGCGCCGGTAATCAGCACATCCTCGCCCACCAGATCGAAAGACAGCGCGGTATGCACCGCATTGCCCAAGGGGTCGAGGATCGCCCCGATTTCGTCATCCACCGCATCGGGCAGGGGCACGACGTTAAAGGCCGGCAGGCGCAGGTATTCGGCAAAGGCGCCGGGCTCGTTCACGCCGATGCCCCGCGTCGCGGGGTCGAGGTGAAACTTGCCTGCCCGGCTTTGCCGGCTGGTCTTGCCGATCAGATGGCCCTCGCCCGAGACCCGCTGCCCCAATGCCAGATCGCGCACCTCGCGGCCCATTTCCACGATCTCGCCGGCGAATTCATGGCCGGTGATCAGGCCCAGCGGCACGGTGCGCCGTGCCCAGTCGTCCCAGTTCCAGATATGCACATCGGTGCCACAAATGCCGGTCTTGCGGACACGGATCAACACATCCTCGGGGCCGATTTCGGGAACCGGCCGGTCCTCTTGCCACAGCCCCTCGCCATCCTTCGCCTTGACCAGCGCTTTCATGCAATCACCCCCAGTTTGCGGCCCGCCGTGGCAAAGGCTGCCAGGGCTTTATCCAGATCGTCACGGGTCAGCCGCGCGTTCATCTGGGTGCGGATGCGGGCCTGCCCCTTGGGCACGACCGGAAAGAAGAAGCCGGCGACATGCACCCCCAAGGTGCCCAACTCAGCCGCCATCTGCTGTGCCAAGGGCGCCTCGCCCAGCATCACCGGCACGATCGGATGCGAACCGGGCAAGAGGCGGAAGCCCAGAGCCGTCAGTCCCTCTCGCCAATACGAGGCGTTATCAAAGAGTTGCGCGCGCAGGTCATCGGCGCCCTCGACAATGTCCAGCGCCGCCAGCCCGGCACCGACGACCGCGGGCGGCAGCGCATTGGAAAAGAGATAGGGCCGCGCCCTTTGCCGCAACAGATCGACCACCGCCTGCGGACCGGCGATATAGCCCCCCAGGGCGCCCCCCAGCGCCTTGCCCAAAGTGCCGGTCAGAATATCGACAGAGACGCCGAAATGCGCTGGCGTCCCCCGCCCCCCCGGCCCCATGAAGCCGGTGGCATGGCAATCATCGACCATCACCATCGCGCCATAACGGTCGGCCAGCGCCCTGATCTCGGGCAGTTTCGCCAGATAACCATCCATCGAGAACACGCCATCGGTGGCAATCAGGATGAACCGCGCCCCACCCTCGCGCGCGGCGCGCAACTGCGCCTCAAGATCGGCCATGTCGGAATTGGCATAGCGATAGCGGCGGGCCTTGCACAGTCGGATGCCGTCAATGATCGAGGCGTGGTTCAGCGCATCAGAGATCACCGCATCCTCAGGTCCGAGAAGCGGCTCGAACAGCCCGCCATTGGCATCGAAGCAGGCCGCGAAGAGGATCGCATCCTCCATTCCCAGAAACCGGGCAAGCCGTTCTTCCAGCAGGCGATGCCCGTCTGCCGTGCCACAGATGAACCGGACTGAGGCCATGCCATAGCCCCCCGCCGCCATCGCCTCGGTCGCGGCGGCGACAAGACGCGGGTCATCGGCCAACCCCAGATAGTTATTGGCGCAAAGGTTCAGCATCTGCCGCCCCTGCATTTCGACATGGGCGCCCTGCGCCCCATGGATCGCGCGTTCGCGCTTGGTCAGCCCCTCGGCCTCGATCCCGGCCAGAACCGAGGCGAGATGTGCCAGAAAGCCCTCTCGGGCCTGATATTCCGCCATAACAGAAATCCTCCGCTTTTATGGAAATTGCCACGGAATACGGAATGCGTCAATATGGCGGATAAATTCCGCTTTACCGGAATTCACCCGCGTCTCACCAGCATCAGCGCTGCGCTGCCCGGCCTAGCTGCCCTGCACGATCAGAATGGCCCGCGCGGGGCCGGCCTCGGCGCGGATTTCATGGGCACAATCCGCCGGATAGCGCGCCACATCCCCGACCCCCAGACGGGCGGTATTCTCGCCCGATACCACCTGCAAACGCCCGCCCAGCACCGTCAGATGCTCGCGGCAGCCCGGGCTGTGCGGATCGCTGGTCAGGGCCGCGCCCGCCGCAAAATTCAGCTCATAGACCTCATGATCGCCCACCGATTCCGGCGGTGACAGGATGCGGATCCGTACCCCATCGCTGCGCTGCATCACGGGCGCCGCCGCCGCGCGCACCACCTCGATCACCGGGGCGGGCCGCGCCTCCATCAACCCGGCAAAGTCGATCTGCAGGGCGGTGGTCAGGTTCCACAGCGTCGCCACCGTCGGGCTGCTCTCGCCCCGCTCGATCTGGCTGACCATCGAGCGGCTGACCCCCGAGAGCTTTGCAACGGCATCGAGAGACAGGCCGCGGGCCTTGCGCGCCTCGCGCAGGGCAAGGGCCAAACGGTCATGGATATCGGTTCTTGCGGTCATCGCGCCACAGTGCCGTGCAGGCCCGGTCGCGTCAATCACGTGCCGCAAAAGGTGACATAGGCGCCAAATCCCGATGGCGCGGGCAGGCTGTAGGCTTCACGCCCCGGCCGCTCGTCATAGGGATCAGTGACCTGCGCCAAAAGCGCATGGAAGGGCGCCATATCCCCGGCCTCGGCAGCCGACAGCGCCTCTTCCACCGGGTGATTGCGGGGAATGCCCGGCGGATTGACCGCCCGCACCGGGGCGGCCGCGCCCCCTGTCACCCGCGCCCGCCAGCGCGGCAGCCACGCCTCCATGGCGGCAAAATCGTCAAACAGCGCCCGGAGCGGGGCGTCGCGCCCCTCGGCCGCATCGGCCAGCCGACGAAAGGTCAATGTCCAATCCGCCCCCACCATCGCGGCCAAGAGATCATCGGCCAGATCGCCATCGCCGGCATCCTGATCGGCAAGCCCCAGCTTGGCCCGCATCACCTGAACCCATGCCTGCCGATAGCGCGCCGCGATACTGGAAAGCCGCGCGTTCAGATCCTCGATCACCGCCTCGCCCTCACCCGGGATCAGCGGCACCAGTGCCTCGGCCAGTCGGGCCAGGTTCCAGCCCAGAATCAGCGGCTGATTGCCATAGGCATAGCGCCCCTGCCGATCGATCGAAGAGAACACGGTTCCCGGCGCATAGCCCTCCATAAAGGCGCAGGGACCATAATCAATGGTTTCCCCCGAGATGGTCATATTGTCAGTGTTCATCACCCCATGCACAAAACCAAGCCCCATCCATTGCGCCACCAGCCGGCATTGCCGTCCCACTACCCGGTCGAACAGCCCCAGAACCCGGTCGGGGCGCCCGATCAGATCAGGGTCGTGACGGGCGATGGCGTAATCGGTCAGTGCCGACAATTGGGCATGATCCTCGCGCGCGGCCCAGAACTGGAAACTGCCCACCCGCAGATGGCTGGCCGCCACCCGCGCCACCACGGCGCCGGGCAGACGCCCCGCGTCACGCCAGATCGTCTCGCCGGTTTCGGCCACGGCCAGCGCGCGGGTGGTGGGCACCCCCAGCGCCGCCATCGCCTCGGAAATCAGATATTCACGCAACATCGGCCCCAGAGCCGCCTTGCCATCGCCGCCGCGCGAAAACGGCGTACGGCCCGATCCTTTGAGCTGGATGTCCCAGCGCCGCCCGTCGGGGGCAAGATGCTCGCCCAACAGATGCGCCCGACCGTCGCCCAGTTGTGCCGAAAACCCGCCGAACTGATGCCCCGCATAGGCCAGTGCCAACGGCGCCGCGGCAGGCGGCAGGGCGCCGCCGGCGAACCATTCCGGGTGTTGCGCCAACACGTCGGGGTCCAGCCCGAGATCCCGTGCCAAAGTATTGTTCAGTACGGCAAGCCGCGGCGCCGGGGCCGCATCGGGCGCCTGCGCCACATAGGTTCCCGGCAGATCGCGCGCCCAGGAATTGTCAAACCGGAAACCGCCCGTCGCCGCCTGTGCCATGCCTACCCCCTATGGCACCGTGATGGCGCCCTCTGCCCGAAGATGGGGATTTACCTGCCGACGGCAAGAGAGGCGACCGTGAAACCGGCGCAAAACACCCTGCAAAACGGCAGGCCGGAAATCCGGCTAAATGTTGGTCGGGGCGGAGGGATTCGAACTCTCGACCTACGGTACCCAAAACCGTCGCGCTACCAGGCTGCGCTACGCCCCGACCGGGTATCCTGATGCGCGCTTCCTAACGAATGCGTTGCGGCTTGGAAAGGCCTATTCCGCCGCGCAGGGCCAGGCACCGCCGATAATCGCGGGGTGGCGCATCTCGGCGCCCTCGGCAATCCCCAGCCGCCGCGCCAACCCGCCGTTGATCTCCAGCACGAATTGCACCGCCTCGCCGCCCTCGATGGTGGTGCGGTCCTGCGGTCTGGCCATTGCATGCACCTTTGTCACCCGCCCTTCGGCATCGGCAAAGATCATATCCAGCGGGATCAGGGTATTGGCCATCCAGAACCGGGCGGGCTGCGGGCGCGGATAGACAAAGAGCATCCCGGCCGAGGCCGCCATCTTTTCGCGGTACATCAGCCCCTGCGACCGCTCGGCCTCGGTATCGGCCAACTCGACGCTAAAGCGCGCCTGTCCACCCTGCCAGCGCAGCTCGACCTGATCGTCGCGGCAGGCCCCGGTATCGGCCCGCACCGCGCCGGCGCCCCCCAAACCAAGGCAAAGGATCAGGCCGAGGCCCCACCGCGAACCGCTGCTTCCCATGACAACACCTGCACTGCCATGCGCCCCCGGCGACCCTCGACGATCTTCAGGCAAACGGCCTCGCCCGCCTGCAAATCGGCAAAGCCCGACATGCGCAGGACTTCTATATGAATGAACACATCTTCGGCATGGCCGAACACATTGGCAAAGCCAAAGCCCTTGCCCTTGTCGAACCACTTGACCCGCGACGGCTCAAGCGGCAGCGCCGCTACCGTGGCGGCATCAAGCTCTGTCTGCTCATCGATCATCGCCAGCGGCAGACCCTGGGGTGCCTGCACCGACAGCACCTCGACCGCCTGCACTCCACGCTGCGTGGTTTGCACACGCACCTGAATGCCGGCGCCATCGGCAACCGTGCTCTGGCCAAAGTTCCGCAGCACATTGGCATGCAACAGGATATCGCTCGTCGCCTCATCAGAGACGATGAACCCGAAACCCTTTGCAGGATCGAACCATTTGACGCGCCCGTTGATCACGCGCAGGTTCATCTCGTTATCCGTCATCGATAAGGCCGTTCCCCAGATTGACCCGTGCCCCGACATGCCGCGAATGCGCCGCCAGATTCAAGCAGAAAAAACATTTGCCTGAAAGCAGTCATTCATTCACGAAGCGCGAAATTCACGGGTTCAACCTGACGATGTTCCACTGCCCCTGCTGCTCACCCTTCGTCCAGCGAAAGCGGTCATGCAGGCGAAACGCGCCGTCGGCCCAGAATTCGATCTCGACCGGGCGGATGCGGAAACCTCCCCAAAAGGCGGGGCGTGCCGGCGCCAGACCCTCGGTGACGGCCAGCTTGGCGACCCGCGCCATCAGCGCCTCACGCGAAGACAGCGGGCGCGACTGCTCGCTGGCGATCGACCCCAGACGGCTTTTCAGGCTTCGTGAAGCGAAATAGGCATCGGCCTGCGGCCCCTCTTCACGCTCGACCGTGCCCCGCACCCGAATTTGGCGGCGCAGCGATTTCCAATGCATCACAAAGGCGGCCTTGCCCGAAGCGTCAAGTTCCTGCCCCTTGGCCGAGCCATAGTTGGTGTAAAAGACAAAGGCCCCCTCGCCGCCACCATAGCACTCGATTTCCTTCAGCAGCACCATGCGCACATTCGGCAGCCCCGCCGCATCGACCGTGGCCAGCGCAATGGCATTGGGATCATTCAGTTCCTGCCCCTCGGCCTCATTCAGCCAGCTCTGCGCCAGCACAAAGGGATCGTCCCCCGAAAAGATACCGCCCCGGTCAAAGCCTGCATCCGTCATCATCCACCCCTTCCGGCAAGTCCGCCGCCCTTGAACGGCCATGGCCTTTCGCCTACACGTCTTTCATCAACTGGCAGAAGACGGGCGAGGGGGTTCGAATGTCAACAGGGCTTATGGCGGGCAAACGCGGTCTCATCATGGGGCCGGCCAAAAACAAAACCCCCACCTGGGGCGACGCCAAAGCGCCGGCCGACCACGGGGGCCCCCAGCCGTTTTCCTATCAGGGCGAAGCGCTGAAGAAACGGGTCGAGCCGCTGGCCGCCTCGATCGGCACGCCGATGCTCTATGAATGCGATGTCGCCTCGGAAGAGTCGATGGACGGCCTCTTTGCCTGGCTCGAGCAGGAATGGGGTACGATCGATTTCGTCGTTCACGCCATCGGTTTTTCCGACAAGAATGAGTTGCGTGGCCGCTATGTCGATACCAGCCGGCAGAACTTTCTGATGTCGATGGACATTTCGGTCTATTCCTTCACCGCGATCTGCGCCCGCGCGGCCCGACTGATGCCCAATGGCGGCAGCCTCCTGACGCTCACCTATTACGGCGCCGAAAAGGTCATGCCGCATTACAACGTCATGGGCCTGTGCAAGGCAGCGCTGGAATCCTCGGTCAAATATATCGCCGAGGATCTGGGCAAGGACGGGATCCGCGTCAATGCCATCTCGGCGGGCCCGATCAAGACGCTCGCGGCCTCCGGCATCGGCGATTTCCGCTATATCATGAAGTGGAACGAGCTGAACTCGCCGCTGCGCCGCAATGTCACGCAAGAAGAGGTGGGCAAGGCCGCGCTCTATCTGCTCTCTGATCTCGGCACCGGCACCACGGGCGAGAACCTGCATGTCGATGCCGGCTATCATGTCGTCGGCATGAAGGCGGTCGACGCACCCGATATCGACGTGGTCACGGGCCGCAAGGAATGAGCCCCGCCGATTTCATCGCTTTTGCCGGCCTGTCGCTCTTTGCCGCGATCAGCCCCGGCCCGGCGGTGTTGATGGCCGCCCGCACCGGCCTGACCGAAGGCTTTCGCACCGGCGCCTTTCTGGCCGCCGGCATCGGCGCCGGCGCGGTGGTCTGGGCCTCGGCGGCCATGTTCGGGCTGAACCTCGTCTTTGCCGTGGCCCCGGCGCTCTTGTGGGCGCTGAAGCTTCTCGGCGGCGGCTATCTGATCTGGATGGCCTGGAACCTGTGGAAAGATGCGCGCACCCCGCTCGACACCTCTGCCCGCAGCCAGATCCCGCGCTCGGCCCTTTCGGCCTTCCGCCTCGGCCTCTTCACGCAACTGGCCAATCCGAAACCGGCGGTGATGTTCTCGGCAATCTTTCTGGGCACCGTCCCTCCGCAGACCCCGGCCTGGATCTATGGCGCCCTGCTGACCGTGATCTTTTGCAACGAGACCGTCTGGAACATCCTCGTCGCCCGCATCTTCTCGCTCGAGCGCACCCGCGCCCGCTACATCAGCCTCAAGACCGTGATCGACCGCAGCTTCGGCGCTCTGCTCGCCCTGCTCGGTGTCAAGATCGCCGCCACATG
>CALLZQ010000804.1 GCA_937858255.1 uncultured Tabrizicola sp. | reverse complement strand
ATTATGTCCCCTGGGTCATTTCGGGCAATCTGGTCTATGTCTCGGGGCAGATCAGCCAGAATGCGGGCGGGCTGATCAAGGGCAAGCTGGGCGCCGATCTGAGTGTCGAAGAGGGCGCCGCCGCCGCCAAGGCCTGCGCGGTGTCGCTGCTCGCCCAGCTCAAGGTCGCGACCGGCGGCCAGATCGACCGTCTGGTGCGGGTGGTCAAGCTGGTGGGCTTTGTGAACTCGACCCCAGACTTCACCGATCAGCCCAAGGTGATCAACGGCGCCTCTGATTTCCTTGTCGAGGCGCTTGGCGATGCCGGTCGCCACGCCCGCGCGGCGGTGTCGGCGGCCTCGCTCCCCCTCGGCGTCGCCGTCGAGATTGACGCGATTTTCGAGATCGCCTGAGCCATGTCTTCGCCCCTGCCCGCCTCTTTCCTGCGGCTTCCGATTGCCCATCGCGCCTTGCACGACCGGGCGCAGGGGCGCATCGAAAACAGCCCCGCCGCGATCCGCGCCGCGCTCGCGGCGGGCTATGCCATCGAGATCGACCTGCAACTGTCATCCGACGGGGTTGCCATGGTTTTTCACGATGACGATCTGGACCGGCTGACCCATGCCACGGGGCGCGTGAACCGCAAGACCGCCGCCGAACTGGGCCAGATCGCGTTGCGCGATTCCACCGACACCATCCCGACCCTGACCGAGGTTCTGGCACTGGTCGCGGGCCGCGTGCCGCTGTTGATCGAACTCAAGGACCAGACGCTCGACCTTTCGGCCAGCGATGGCCGGCTCGAGGCGGCAACGGCGCGGGCGCTGGCGGGCTATGACGGCCCGGTGGCGCTGATGTCCTTCAACCCCACGATGATTGCTGGGATCGCCCGGCTCATGCCTTCTGTCCCGCGCGGGCTGACCACCTCCAGCTACGACCCCGAGGAATGGCATCCCGTGCCCCCCGCGACCTGCGACCGGCTGCGGGACATTCCCGATTATGATGCCGTCGGCGCCAGCTTTATCAGCCATCAGGCCGATGATCTGACCCGCCCGCGCGTGGCGGAACTCAAGGCTGCGGGGGCGGATGTGTTGTGCTGGACCATCCGCTCGCCCGTTGCCGAGGCACGGGCCCGGCGCATCGCCGTCAACGTCACGTTTGAGGGCTATCTTAGCCCGCTGCCCGCCAGCGGCGCCTGAGCGGAACAGGCCCCCTTGACGCAGGGCCGGGGACGACCACCTTTCCCTGCGGGCGCCGCCCCGCCTTCCGCGCCCGAAAGGACCGACCTTGGCCGAATTGCACCTGCTGGGCAGCCTTGCCGACATTTCCGCCGCCCAATGGGATGCCCTGGCGGCGCCGGAACAGGCAACAGGCCGCCCCCATGACCCCTTTACCACCTACCGCTTCCTTCACGCGCTCGAGGCATCAGGCTCGACCGGCGGGGACAGCGGCTGGCAGGCCCCCCCCCCGATCCTGCGCGAGGGGGATCAGGGGCTGGCCGCCCCCCCCCTTTACGTCAAATCGCACAGTCACGGCGAATATATCTTTGACCACGGCTGGGCCGATGCGCTGGAACGCGCGGGCGGGCGCTATTATCCGAAACTGCAACTGGCCGTGCCCTTTACCCCGGTCACGGGCCGGCGCCTGCTTGGCCCGGTCGAGCATCGCGCGACGCTCTGGCGCGGCCTGATCGGCCTTGCCGCGCAAAACCGCCTTTCCTCGCTCCACGCAACCTTTTGCACCGAAGAAGAGGCCGAGGCCCTGTCCGGCACCGAGGGCACGCTGCACCGTCTCACCAGCCAGTTCCACTGGCACAACCGCGGTTATGCCGATTTCGACGCTTTCCTTGCCGACCTCTCCAGCCGCAAACGCAAGGCGATCCGCAAGGAGCGCGAAACGGTGCGCCAATCCGGCCTGCGGATCGCGGCACTGACCGGCGAGGCGATCATGCCCGAACATTGGGCGGCCTTCTGGGCGTTTTATCAGGATCCCGGCAGCCGCAAAGGGGGCCGGCCCTATCTGACCCGCCGCGCCT
>CALLZQ010000803.1 GCA_937858255.1 uncultured Tabrizicola sp. | reverse complement strand
ACGATGTCGGGATAGGACTGCCGGGTGATGCCCTCGATGAACCAGCGGTTGAAGATGCCATCCCAGCGATCGGCGGCGCGGCGGTCCTCGGCACTGTTTGAGGCCGGGGTGGCATGTTCGAAATTCAGCACGATCCCGAGGTTCGGCTGCCCCATGGCGCGGAGCCGCTGCACCGCCATGCCATGGGCCAACAGGATATGATGCATCGCCCGGGCAGCGGCGCGAATGTCGCGCAAGCCCGGCGCATGGATGCCCATGAAATGCGACAGCCACGCCACGCACCAGGGTTCATTGATCGTCGCAATCGCGGCGACGCGGTCGCCCAGACGGCGGGTGACGGTCTCCGAGAAATCGGCGAAACGGGCGCAGGTGTCGCGGTTGGTCCAGCCGCCTTTGTCGGCAAGGGCCGAGGGCATTTCCCAGTGATACAGCGTCTGGAACGGTTTCAGCCCGCGCGCCAGCATGCCATCCACCAGACGGTCGTAGAAATCCAGCCCCTCGGGATTGACGGTGACGCCATCGGGCATCACCCGCGCCCAAGAGGTGGAAAAGCGATAGCCGTCCATGTTTGCCGCCGTCAGCAGGTCAAGATCAGCCGGCCAGCGGTGGTAATGATCGCAGGCGATGGCGCCGCTCTCGGCACGGATCACATTGCCGGGGGTGGCACTGAACGTATCCCAGTGGCAGGGCCCGCAGCCGCCATGGGCCGAGCCCTCGATCTGATAGGCGGCGGTGGCCGCACCAAAGATGAATCCGGGGGGGAAATCGAAACGCGACAACATCGGTCAGGGCTTTCGCAAACCGCCATCGGGCGGGTGGGGGTTTCAGGGGGCAGGCTCAGGTCCGGGGGGCCGGGCCGGTGGATTGGCCGATGATCAGCTCGGCCTCAAGCAGGCGCTGTTCGGGCACGCCGCCCGGGTTGCCGATCAGGGTCAGCAGCATGTCGGCGGATTGCCGCCCCGCCTCGCGCACCGAAGAGCGGGTGGCGGTAAAGATCGGCAGATCCTCGCCATTTTTCAAATAGCTCAGATCGTCGTCATGGATGATGACCGAGACATCGCGCCCCATGGTCAGGCCCAGTTCCTGAATGGCGCGGCGCACCCCCATGCCCGAGATCATCGAGGCGCAGAGGAAGGCGGTCGGCGGCGCAGGCGCGGCCAGCATCCGCCGCGCGGCGCGATAGCCCGAAACCTCGGTCATCTCGTCGCTGGTCATGATCGCCGGGTCGAGGGGCAGACCGCGTTGCGTCAGCGCTTCGGCATAGCCGGCCCGGCGTCGGATGGCGAAATCCATGAACTCAAGCCCGTTGATCAGGGCGATCCGGCGATGGCCGAGGTCAAGCAGGAACTCCGTCGCCCGGTGAAAGGCGCGGCGGTTGTTCACATCCAGCCAGCTGTAAGGCAGGCCCGAGCCGGTGGCCCGGCCATGAACGACAAAGGGCAGGCCGATCGCATGCAACAGCGCGATGCGCGGGTCGTTCATCCGCGGGGCATGGACGATGACGCCATCGACATTGCCCTTGGATTTCAGCGCGCGGTAGGTGTCCTCTTCCTGATCGTCGGGCACCACCGAAAGGATCATGTCGTAATCGTTGCGACTGTAGACCTCGCCCGCGCCGGCGATGAAATCGGCGAAAACCGGGTTCACGATCTCATGCCGCGTGGCAACCGGGATCACATGGCCAACCGCCAGTGCCCGCCCGGTGGCCAGCCGGATCGCCCGGGTATTGGGCCGGTAATTATGCCGCTTGGCCGCCGCCATCACCCGCTCACGCGTGGACTCGTTCACCTCGGGATAGCCGTTCAGCGCGCGGCTGACGGTGGTGGGCGAGAGGCCGAGTTTAGAGGCGAGTTCCTTCAGGTTCATGCGGTCAGATAGCCAAAACGGTTTCAAATTGCGGGGACATTAGCCAGACAGCCCCGGATGGTCAAAGGTAAAGCGCAGCGGGCGTAATCGTTATAGCAAATTGCTGCGCCTGCAAATCGTGCATTTCGACTAGGGAACAGCCCCGTTTTGATTGACTTGAAACCGACCTTCGGCAATGGTGCGCCATCCAAAGCGGTTTGGGACCGATTCTGCAACACGGTTCCGGGCCGTCTGAGGGCAAGCACCCATGTCATGGGCCCCCGCCCTGCGCGGGGATGAATCCGGGAGGAAGAAGAATGAAATCGAAACTCTATGCCAGCGTTGCCGTGCTGGCTGCCATGGCGGGCGCCGCCTCGGCGCAGGACCTGAAGTTTCCGGTCGGCGAGGGCGCCTTCAACTGGGCATCCTACGAAGAGTTCAAGGCTGCCAACGGCAATCTGGCCGGCCAGACGCTGACCGTTTTCGGCCCCTGGCGTGGTGACGACCAGGTTCAGGTCGAATCCATGCTGGCCTATTTCGAGGCCGCCACCGGTGTGGACGTGGTCTATTCCTCGTCTGAATCCTACGAACAGCAGATCGTCATCGACCTTGAAGGCGGCAGCCCGGCCAACATCTCGATCCTGCCGCAGCCCGGCCTGATCGGCGATCTGGTCAAGAAGGGCTTTGTCAGCCCGCTGCCCGAAGGCACCGCCGAATGGATGACCGAAAACTATGCCGCCGGCTCGTCCTGGGTTGGCCTTGGCACCTATGCCGGTCCCGATGGCAACAGCGCCTTCTACGCCTTCCCCTACAAGGCCGACGTGAAGTCGCTGGTCTGGTACTCGCCCGAGAACTTTGAGGATGCGGGCTATGAAGTGCCGCAAACCATGGAAGAGCTGAAGGCCCTGACCGACAAGATCGTGGCCGATGGCGGCACGCCCTGGTGCATCGGGCTGGGTTCGGGCGGTGCGACCGGCTGGCCGGCGACCGAC
>CALLZQ010000802.1 GCA_937858255.1 uncultured Tabrizicola sp. | reverse complement strand
CCATCGCGCGCAGACCGCCCTCGGGGTTCGCGTCCGACGATTCATGGCCGATCACGCGCGGGTCGGTTTCCGAACCCATCACCTTCAGGTCCGGCACTTCGATGCCAAAGCCGACGAGGAAGCCGGTGTCGCGGGCAACGTCAACCGAGATGTTGTCCTTGTTGATGTCCAGCATGGCGATCTTGGCATTGGCGGCCTCGGCGCCCAGCTTGGCGGCGGCCCATTTGCCGATCAGCAGGCCCGCTTCAAAGTTGTCGGTCGCAAAGGTCATGTCCTGCGCCTCGGCATCGGCCAGCGGCGTGTCCAGCGCGATGACAAGGATACCGGCCGCGCGGGCCTCTTTCAGTGCCGGGGCAACCGAGTCGTTCGAGGCGGTGATCAGGATCCCCTTGGCGCCGGCGGCGACGCAGTTTTCGATGGCGGTGATCTGCGGGGCGGCGTCGCCATCCTTTTCACCGGCATAGGCCTGGAAGTCGAGGCCGGCAGCGGCGGCGGCGGCTTCGGCGCCCTCTTTCATCTTCACGAAGAACGGGTTGGTGTTGTTCTTGGTGATCAGGCAGGCGAGATCCGCCGCCGAGGCCGAGCTGGCCATCAGCGCAAGCGCCGCCGAGCCCAGAAGGGCTTTCATCTTCATGGTCATGGTATTCCTCCCAAGGAAAGCCGGGGGACGATCCCCCCGCAAAACTTTTGCCGCAGCCGTTCCACCTGCTGCGATGCCCTCACCAAACCCGATTCGCCGGCGGACGTCAACATAAATAAATAAGAGTGATTTAATATTGACAGCACCCCGATTCCCTAGGCACCCTGCGCCTTCAGGGAGAAGGGTCGGCCAAGGGTGCCGGCCTCAGGGAACAATCATGCTGATCGGCACCCCCGCCATTCTGGGGCCAGAGCTTTTATCAACGCTGCGCGCCATGGGTCATGGCGACGAGATCGCATTGGTGGATGCCAATTACCCCGCGCAGGAACATGCGCGCCGGCTGGTGCGGGCCGATGGCCATGGAATCATTGCCTTGTTACAGGCGATTCTGCCGCTTTTGCCGCTCGACGGCGATGTGACGGCCCCGGTGATGCGGGCCGCACAGGGCAATCTGCCCGGTCAGGCCGGGCCGATTCATCGCCAGATCGACGGGCTGGTCGCCAGCCTCAAACCCGGCACGGCGGTCGAACCCCTGGGCGGCGACAGGCTTTATCCGCGCATCCGCGCCGCGCATACGATCGTTGCGACCGGCGAACTGGCGCTTTATGCAAATGTGATCCTGCGCAAGGGCGTGGTAGGCGAGGTTCCCTAGGCCGATGGAGACGACACCGCCGCATCCGGGCCCGCAAGGGGCCGACCGCCCCGGCGACCGTGGGGGGGCCGAGGATTCCGGCCTGCGCGGCACCAATCAATCAGGCATGCGCGCCCAGAATGAGCGTCTGGTCCTGACCCTGCTGCGCCAGCATGGCGCGCTGGCGAAATCCGACATTGCCCGGATCACCGGCCTTTCGGCGCAAACCGTTTCGGTCATCATGCGGTCGCTGGAAAACGATGGCCTGCTGTTGCGCGGCGAGCCACAGCGCGGCCGCATCGGCCAACCCTCGATCCCGATGTCGCTGAACCCCGAGGGGGCCTTTTTCTTTGGCCTCAAGATCGGGCGGCGCTCGGCCGATCTGGTGCTGATCGACTTTCTGGGCCGTATCCGCGCGATTGAACGGCGGATCTATCGCTACCCCACCCCTTCGGCGGTGGTCGATTTCGTGCGCGAGGCCGGGCCGCGCATCACCGCTTCGCTGCCCAAATCCCTGCAAGACCGCATCGCCGGTCTGGGAATCGCCATGCCGTTCCAGTTGTGGAACTGGGTGCAGGTGATCGGGGCGCCGCAGGCAGAGATGGACCAGTGGCGCCACCGCGATATTCAAAGCGAACTGGCCGCGCTGACCGGCATGCCGGTTCATGTGCAAAACGACGCCACCGCCGCCTGCGGCGCCGAACTGGTCTTTGGCACCGGCGAGCGGCCCAAGGATTTCCTCTATTTCTACTTCGGTTATTTCATTGGCGGCGGTCTGGTGCTGAACGGCCAGCTTTACCCCGGCCGTTCCGGCAATGCCGCCGGAGTCGGGCCGATGCCCGTACCCGGGCCGGACGGGCAGATGCGCCGGCTGTTCTCTGCCTCATCGGCGGCGACGCTCGCCACGGCGCTGGAAAAGGCGGGGCAGCCCTCTGACCAGCTTTGGGAACGGCATGACGAATGGCAGATCGACCCGGCCATCCTGTCCGAGTGGATGGATCAGGCCGCCGAGGGTCTTGCCTGGGCCATCCTCTCGGCCTCGACCCTGCTCGAGCTTGAAGCCGTGCTGATCGACGGCTGGATTCCGCCCGCCATCCGCGCCGAGATCACCCGCCGGACAGAGGCGGCGCTGGCGCGTCTGGACCTGTCGGGGATCACCCCACCGGCCATCCGGCAGGGCACCGTCGGCGCCGAGGCCCGCGCCCTTGGCGCCGCCGCCATTCCGCTGGCGCAGCGCTATTTGCTGGACCCGACCGCCGCCAGTCGGGACATCTGATCCGAATTCTGTGTCCTGTTAGCGCCAAAGAGCGTTTTCTCTCCCTTTGCGGGCATTGACGCACCCTAGCCGACTTGAAAGTCCTGCCGTCTAGGCTCAGGTGGGTGTTACCCGCCGCGACGATCACGACGCAGTCAAGAACGCCACCGCCACGACGAGGGAACATTCGTTTCATGTCCTTAGCCCTGATTGCAGCGCTGCCCTTCCTTGGCGCGCTTTTGCCCGGCCTCATGATCCGTGCCGGCAGAAATGCCTGTGCCTTTGTCACCGGATCGGTGACGGCGCTGGCACTGTTGATGCTGGGGCTGAACGCGCCCGCGGTCTTGCGCGGCGAGGTTGTGCAGACCCGGATCGAATGGATCCCGTCGCTGGGGCTGAATGCGAATTTCTTCCTCGACGGTCTGGGGCTGCTGTTCGCCGGGCTGATCCTTGGCATCGGCCTGTTGATCATCCTCTACGCCCGGTTCTACCTGTCGAAATCCGACCCGATGGGGCAGTTCTACACCTATCTGATGCTGTTTCAGGGCGCGATGGTCGGCATCGTTCTGTCCGACAACATCCTGATGCTTCTGGTGTTCTGGGAACTCACCTCGCTCTCGTCCTTCCTGCTGATCGGCTATTGGAAACACCTGCCCGAGGGGCGCCAGGGCGCGCGCATGGCGCTGACCGTCACCGGCGGCGGCGAGCGGGCGATGATCGCCGGCATGGTGATCCTCGGCAATATCGTCGGCAGCTATGACCTGTCGGTGATCCTCGAAAATCGCGAGATGATTCAGGCCAGCGACTGGTATCTGCCGGCGCTGATCCTGATCCTCTTGGGCGCCTTTACCAAATCGGCGCAGTTCCCCTTCCATTTCTGGCTGCCGCACGCCATGGCCGCGCCGACCCCGGTCTCGGCCTACCTGCACTCGGCCACCATGGTGAAGGCGGGCGTCTTCCTGCTCGCGCGGCTCTGGCCGCTCTTCGCCGGCACCGAGGCCTGGGTCCTGATCGTCAGCGCGGCCGGGCTCGTCACCATGCTGGTGGGCGCCTGGATCGCGCTGTTCAAGGACG
>CALLZQ010000801.1 GCA_937858255.1 uncultured Tabrizicola sp. | reverse complement strand
GGCGCAGGCGGCATAGCGTGGCACCATGCGTTGCGGCGACGAGAGCGCCCGCCACAGCCATTCCAGCGCCATCGCGCGCACCCATTGCGGGGCGCGGGTCTGATGCCCGGCAATGAAGTCGAGGCTGGCGCCAAAACCGCAAAACCCGATTTCGGGCGCCTTTTGCCGGGCAAAGGCGGCGAAGGCCTCTTGCCTTGGCGCGGAAAGCGAGACGATGCAGAGCCGCGCCCCGGCCTGCCGCATGGCGGCAATGGCGGCAGCGGCTTCTTCCCCCTCGGGGTCAAAACCCATGGCGGGAGAGCCGCGCCAGACCACGGTTAATCCCGGCACATCTGCCACGGCCCGGTCGGCGGCCCGGGAAAGCACCTCGGGCGAAGAGCCGAAAAAGGCGACCGGCATCCCCTCGGTGGCGGCCAGCGACAACAGCGGCATCAACAGATCCGACCCCGGCACCAGCGAGACCGGGCGACGGGCCAGACGCGACAGCCAGACCACCGGATTGCCATCGGCCACGACCAGATCCTGTGCGCCATAGGCCCGGCGATAGTCGGCAGAACCGCGCAGTTTCACCAGATGGTCCAGGTTCAGCGTTGCCAGCGCAAAACCCTGACCGGCCCGAAACCTTGCGGTGATCTCGGCCAGCAGGGCGGCGCGGTCCGGCATGTTGACGGTCAGGGTCATATCGGCAAAGGCAAAGCGCATCGGCAGGGCTTTCGGGGCAGGTCTTTCGTACGGGCCGGGCGCTGATAGCATGGCTTTGTGGCAGGATCAGGGGAAAAGGCGGGCCTTTTGCCTCAACCGGGCGGGCTGACCGGCCTTTGCCATGCCGCTGCCACCCTTTTGGCCTGCCCGCGCCGCTTTGCCGGGTCAGGACGGGGCCGAGGTTTCATGTTATTCAAGGTTCTCGCAACAGATCTGACCCCGCCCCATGCCGATCGCCAATCCCTTTGCCTATTTCATGCTGGCCGTCTGGCCGGTGGTGGCCGTGCTGCTGTTCAGCCGGCTGGGCAAGACGCGCGGGCTGATCTGGACCATCCTTGCTGGCTACATGTTCCTGCCGCCGGTCATCGCCATCGACCTGCCGATGATCCCGGATTTCGACAAATACTCGATCCCCAATCTGGCGGCGGCGGCGGTGCTGTTCTTTCTGATGAAAGAGCGCTTTGGCCTGTGGCCGGAAAGCCGGATCGTGCGGGGGCTGATCCTGCTCTATGTCCTCAGCCCCTTTGCCACTGTGCTGACCAATGGCGAGCCGCTCTATTTCGAAGAGGCGACGATTCCGGCCGTGCGCATTTATGACTCGCTGGCCGTGGTCGCGAACCAGTTCATCACCCTGTTGCCGTTCTTCATGGCCCGCAGGCTGATTTCCGAGGATGCCGGGCTGCATGACCTGCTTGTTGCGCTGGTCGTGGCCGGGCTGATCTATTCGCTGCCGATGTTTGTCGAGGCGCGGATCTCGCCCCAGTTGAACCTGCGGCTTTACGGCTATTTCCAGCACGATTTCAGCCAGGCGGTGCGGTTTGGCGGCTATCGCCCCTTTGTCTTCATGCCCCATGGGCTGTGGGTCGCGTTCTTTGCGCTGATGTGCCTGCTGTCAGCGGTGACGCTGTTCCGCATCGGGCCGGCGGCGCGGCGGCCCGGGCAACTGGTCATTATGGTCTATCTAGCGGTTCTGCTGCTTTACTGCCGCAGTGCCGGCCCGGTCCTCTATGCGCTGGCGCTGGTGCCGCTGATCCTGATCGCGCCACGCAAGGTGCAGATCGCGGTAGCGGTGGCGATGGCCTTGGTGGTGATCACTTATCCGCTGCTCCGCGGGCTGCATCTGATCCCGATCCAGCAGATCCTCGATCTGGCGATGCAGTTCAACGAAGAGCGCGGTCAGTCGCTGGCCTTTCGCATCAATAACGAAGAGCTGCTTCTGGACCGCGCGGCGCTGCATCCCTGGTTTGGCTGGGGGGGCTATGGGCGCAGCATGTTGCATGATGCGGTGACGGGGCAGATCACCGTGATCGCCGATGGCGGCTGGATCATCACTTTGGGGGTCAATGGCTGGACGGGATATATCGCTGAATTCGGCCTGCTGGTGGCGCCCCTTGTGCTGATCGCGCGCGAGGCGCTGTCGATACCCGCGCGCCGGATCGGCCCCTATCTGGGGACGGTGGCGCTGATTCTGGCGGCCAATCTTTTTGACCTTTTGCCCAATGACACGCTGATCCCCTTTACCTGGTTGATCGCGGGGGCGCTGTTGGGCCGAGCCGAGGCGCTGGCGGCAGAGCGGCGCGCGTTCGGATCGCTCCTCGCGGACTGCCCGGAGCTC
>CALLZQ010000800.1 GCA_937858255.1 uncultured Tabrizicola sp. | reverse complement strand
ATCGGCGTCTTGAACTCGATCGAGCCGCCCCACATCGTGGCGATCCACGAGAAGATCTTCACCCCGGTCGGCACCGCGATGACCATCGTTGCCAGCATGAAGTAGCTCTGCTGGGTCAGCGACATGCCGACGGTGTACATGTGGTGCGCCCAGACGACAAAGCCCAGAACACCGATGGCCACCATCGCATAGACCATCGGCAGATAGCCGAAGATCGGCTTGCGCGCGAAGGTCGCGATGACCTGAGAGATGATCCCGAAGGCCGGCAGGATGATGATGTACACTTCCGGGTGGCCAAAGAACCACAGGATGTGCTGGTAGAGGATCGGGTCACCGCCGCCTTCCGGCTGGAAGAAGGTGGTGCCAAAGTTGCGGTCGGTCAGCAGCATGGTGATGGCGCCGGCCAGCACGGGCAGCGACAGCAGGATCAGCCACGAGGTGACAAAGATCGACCAGGCGAACAGCGGCACCTTGTGCAGCGTCATGCCCGGGGTGCGCATGTTCAGGAAGGTTGTGATCATGTTGATCGCGCCCAGGATCGACGAGGCACCCGACAGGTGGACGGCGAAGATCGCCAGATCCATCGAGAACCCGCCCTCATTGGTCGAGAGCGGCGGGTAAAGCACCCAGCCCACGCCCGAACCCAACTGGTCATTGCCGCCCGGCGACAGGACCGAGGCGACGGCCAGCGAGGTGCCGGCGACATACAGCCAGTAGGACAGGTTGTTCATCCGCGGGAAGGCCATGTCCGGCGCGCCGATCTGCAACGGCATGAAATAGTTGCCGAAACCGCCGAACAGCGCCGGAATGACGACGAAGAACATCATCAGGATGCCGTGGGCGGTGATCATCACGTTCCACAGATGGCCGTTCGGGGTGCATTCCGCCGTCGCGGCGGCGGTCAGGCGCGCGCCCTCCATACACATGTACTGCACACCGGGGTGCATCAGTTCCATGCGCATATAAACGGTAAAGATGACCGAGATCAGCCCGACGAGGCCCCCGGTAAAGAGGTAAAGGATACCGATATCCTTGTGGTTGGTCGACATGAACCAGCGGGTAAAGAACCCCCGCTCGTCATGGTCGTGGCCATGAATGGCTGCGTCCGCCATTGGCGTCTCCCGTTTCTTGTTGTGTGCCGCGGGGAGATACCCGCGACGTGTTCCCTACCACCCGGCGCCGCTGAGGGCGGAGTCGGGGCGACAAAATGGTAATAGCTTGCAGGGGGCGGGGGGGCAACGGCGGAAATTGATCCAGATCAAGATGAAACGTCGCAGGGGCCTTGAAAACAGGCCGCCTTCGCCGGGGTGCTGCGCTTGGGATCGTGCCCGAATCTAAGCGGGTGTCTTGCCGGGGGGGATGCTGGGGGCCATGCCGTTCAGTCGGGCGATGAAATCGACCAGATGCGGGACATAATCCTCCGGCCCGGCGCCGCCATTGGCATGGGCCAGGGCAAAGCTGTTCTTCACGGCATTGCCCATCGGGTTGGACAGGGCGACGGAATCGGCCATCGATTCCAGATAGCGCATATCTTTCAGGGCGTTGGTGAGCGTGAAACGATGCGCCTCCCGGTTGCCCTCGACCGCATATCCCATGAAGGTCTGATAGAAACCGCAATCCATGCGCCCGCCACGGATCACCTTGTCAAACTGCGCGGTGGTGATCCCCACCTTGTTCGACAGGGCCAGCGCCTCGGCATAGAGCGCGGCATAGCCCAGCGAGAGGAAGTTGTTGATCAGTTTCATCTTGTGGCCGGTCCCCGGGGGGCCGAGATGCGAAATCGTCGCGGCCCATGCCGAAAGGATGGGGCTGATCCGGGCAAAGGTCTCATCCCGCGCGCCGACCATGGTTGAAAGTGAGCCCTGCGCTGCATGGTCGGGCGTGCCGCCGAGGGGGGCATCGGCCATCGCATGCCCTGCCGCCTCCAGTCGCGCCGCCAAGGCGAGGGTCGAGACTGGATCCGAGGTCGAGCAATCAATGATCACCGTTCCGCTGCGCAGATGCGGCAAGAGATCGGTGACAATCGCCTCGACCTGCGGCGATCCGGGCGCGCAGATGTGGATCACATCGCTGTTCGCAGCCATTTCGGCAAGGTTCGCCGCCTCTTGCGCGCCCTTGGCCACCAGCGCCTCGACCGGCGCGCGGTTGCGATGGGCGATGACGGTCAGCCGGTAGCCCTTGGCCAGCAGATTGGCGGCCATGCCCTGACCCATCAGGCCGATCCCGACAAATCCGATTGCGTCCTGTGCCATGGTCCTCGCCCTCCCGGTTTTATTCAGGTCAGGATCGGGGGGCCGGGCGCGGGGAAGTCACCCATC
>CALLZQ010000799.1 GCA_937858255.1 uncultured Tabrizicola sp. | reverse complement strand
AGCCATTGGGGTCACCGACACCCCGAAGCTTGCCGGCGCGCCGGCCAGTGCGACGATCAGACAGGCCGCCATCGGCCCGAACAAAAACGGCAGTGGCAGTGCGGCACCATGGAACACCCCCAGCCCGACCACTGCCGCAATCAGGGTCCAAAGGCGTGCGGGCCGATCAGCCGGCCTGGGAAATCTCCGATGGAAAGAGGGGGCCGGCAAGTCAGGTCAAGGCAGGAAAAGCGGCGGCGCCGCCGGAAAATCGCCGGGGCCGGGAACCAGTTTTGCCCTGCGGTCCCCGGCAGTTTGTTCAGGATCCAGCCGGTGATCTGGCGGCGGCACCTGCCTCGGGATGGCGATCCTGCTCCTCCCGGATCAGCGCGGCCAACCGGTAAAAGCCGTGGGCCATCTTGCTGTAGGGCGTCAGCAGAAAGAAGCTCAACACCGCACCCAGATGCAACGCCAGCAGCATCGGCATCAGCCCCGACGCACCAAGGGCATAGAGCGCCAGACCGCTGATCGCGACAAACGCCAGAAGCAGGATAAAGGCCATTTCGCCCCCCCAGGCGCCCGGATCGCCCAGATTTCTGTCTGCCCTGCACTTAAGAACCGCCATGGCAATCGTGCCGAGCGTCAGCAGAATGCCCCCCGGCACCCCCAGAATCTTGGGCAGAGAGAACAGCGGATAGGGCGCCTCGATGGCGAAAACATAATGCATCACCGTGCCGGCGCCGGTGGCGGCAAAACACAGAAGAAAGCCATACATCACCGCCTGATGCGCATAGCGGCGGGCCTGGGAAAAGCGATCTTCATCTTCGAAATTGCAGCCTTCGCCATGACCGGCGGCAAGGTCCTTCAGCCGCGCCGCCGCGCCGAGTGCGCCGAGGATGTGGCGCCATCGAAGCGGCCTGCCGCCAACCGCGCCCCAATAGGCCCGCAGGCTGATGGCCAGGCTGACAAGCGGGAACAGAAAGGCCGGGACAAAGATCGCTACCATCGCGCCATGCGACAGCACGGCATAAAAACCCTCTCCTCCCGCCGAACCGATCACCCGGATCGCCCAGAAGAAAAGGGCAAAGCCCAGCACCGCCACCGCCGCGATACGCAGCCCCTGCGCCTGAAAGGCGCGGGCGACAGGCGCCGGCCAGGCAAGGGTCTCCCAACTGTCGCGGCGCAGTTCGGCCAGCGCCTTGGGCAGGTTCAGATCGAATTCATGCGGGGCCGTATACTGGCAGGCATAATAGCATCCCCGGCAGTTGTGGCACAGGTTGGCAAGCTGGGTCAGATCGCCGTCCGCAAATTGCCGACCCCGGTGCAACGCGGGAAAAACCGAGCAAAAACCTTCGCAATAGCGGCAGGCATTGCAAATTTCGGCCTGACGACGGGCCTCTTGAAACAGGTCAGTTTGCATAAGCGGCGGCCTCCCGGCCCGCGATACGTCCAAAAACGGTTCCGATGGTCATGCCGTAACCGGCCAGATAGCCCTGACCGAGGATCGACCCGGCCATGGTCTCACCTGCCGCCCACAGGTTGCGGATGGGGCCTGCCCCCGTCGAACATCGCGCGGTCTGGTCAACTTTCAGGCCGAGATAGGTAAAGGTCACACCGGTGCGCAGCGAATAGCCGTAATAGGGCGGCGCATTGATCGGGCGCGCCCAGTTGGTCTTGGCCGGCAGGAGGCCCGATGTCGAAACACCGTCCA
>CALLZQ010000798.1 GCA_937858255.1 uncultured Tabrizicola sp. | reverse complement strand
GAAAGGCGACCAGATCATCCTCGGCCAGCAGGGGCAGATCGCGCGCCTTGGCAAAGGTGTCGCCCGTCTCACAGACCGGTCCTACCACATCGAAGGGCTGGGTCGGATTGCCGGGTGCCCCCTCGATCACCGGGATGATGTCGTGGTGCGCGCCATACATTGAGGGACGGACCAGATCATTCATCGCCGCATCGAGGATCAGGAAATCCCGCCCCTCGCCGTTCTTCACATAGATGACCGAAGACACCAGAATGCCGGCATTGCCGGAAATCAGCCGGCCCGGCTCGATCTCGATCTCGCAGCCAAGGTCGCCCAGAACCCGCTGGATCATGTGACCATAATCGGTCGGCAGCGGCGGCGCCTCGTTTGAGCGGGTATAGGGAATGCCCAGACCGCCCCCCAGATCGAGCCGCCGGATCTGGTGCCCGTCGGCCCGCAAGGCCAGCGTCAGTTCGCGCACTTTGGTAAAGGCAGCCTCAAAGGGCGCAAGCTCGGTCAACTGACTGCCGATATGCACATCGACGCCGACCACCTCGATCCCCGGCAGACGCGCCGCCTCGGCATAGACCTGACGCGCCTTGGCGATCGGCACGCCGAACTTGTTCTCGGATTTGCCGGTGGCGATCTTTTCATGGGTTTTGGCATCGACATCGGGATTGACCCGCAGCGCCACGGGCGCAGTCACCCCCAGCGAGGTTGCGACAGCCGACAGGCGGCGCAGTTCCGGCTCACTCTCGACGTTGAACTGGCGGATCCCGCCCTCCAGCGCCAGCCGCATCTCTTCCCGGGTCTTGCCGACCCCGGAGAAAACAATGCGCTCGCCGGGAACGCCCGCCGCGCGGGCGCGAAGGTATTCCCCGCCGGAGACGACATCCATCCCGGCACCCAGATCGCCCAGCAGCTTCAGAACGGCGACATTGGACAAAGACTTGATGGCAAAGCACACCAGATGCGGCAGCGGCGAAAGCGCTTCGGAAAACAGCGTGAAATGGCGGGTCAGAGTTGCCGCCGAATAGACATAAAACGGTGTGCCCACCTGCGCGGCGATCTCGGGGATGGCGACATCTTCCGCGTGAAGAATGCCGCCCTTGTAAAGGAAATGATCCATCGCGCCTAAATCCCCGTCTTGCCACCCGGTTGTGGGCGCCTAGGCTTTAGCCAATGCCCGGGACGATTTCAAACCGGATGATGGGCGCAGGCTGGAATTCCGGGGCCGGGGCAATAAGATTAGACCGTTCAACAGCAGGAGGTGGCGGAATGGCGCGGACAGTGATCATCGAGGCGCATGGCGGGCCCGAGCAACTAAAGCTGGTGGATCGCGCGGTTGGCCTCCCCGGTCCCGGTCAGGTGCGGGTGCAGCACAGGGCCTGCGGGCTGAACTTCATCGATGTCTATCAGCGCAGCGGTCTTTACCCCATGGCCCTGCCGACGGCACTCGGGATGGAGGCCAGCGGCATTGTCGAGGCGGTGGGCGAAGGGGGCGGCCATCTTCGCCCCGGTGATCGCGTCGCCTATGCCGCAACGCCCCCGGGCGCCTATTGCGAGGCGCGCGTCATGCCTGCCGCGCAGGTTTGCCCCCTGCCAGAGGCAATCAGTTTTGATGAAGGCGCCGCGATGATGCTGAAGGGCATGACGGTGCAATACCTCTTTCGCCGAACCACACCGATTGCGCGCGGCCAGACGGTTCTGTTCCATGCCGCGGCGGGTGGCGTGGGTCTGATCGCCTGCCAGTGGGCGCGTTCCGAGGGGATCACTCTGATCGGCACCGCCGGGTCAGATGAGAAATGCGCGCTCGCCAAGGCCCATGGCGCGGCGCATGTGATCAATTATCGGACCGAAGATTTCGTGGCCCGGGTCAAGGAAATCACCGGCGGCAAAGGCGTGGATGTCGTGATGGATTCGGTGGGCAAGGATACCTTTGACGGCTCGCTCGATTGTATTCGCCCCTTTGGCATGATGATCTCTTTCGGCAATGCCAGCGGCAAGGTTCCGCCCTTCGACCTTGGGGTTCTGGCGGCCAAGGGTTCGCTCAAGGTCACGCGGCAAACATTGTTCACCCATATCGCCGATCATGCCACTTGTCAGCGGATGGCGGGGGAACTGTTCGACAAGGTGGCCAGCGGCGCGGTCAAGATCACGATTGATCAGCGGTTCCCGCTGGAAAACGTGGCCGAGGCGCATCGCGCCCTCGAATCGCGGCAAACCACGGGTCAGAGCATTCTGACGCTGTGATTTCAGTTGCCGGTCACGACGCCAGCCCGGGCTTCACCACTCACGTTGAGGCCCGGACGTTCGGGCGCACCATCCGCGCCGCAGGCGGCCAGAAGAAACAGTGACAGAATCATCGCTTGCCGCATGACAGGAACCCTTCGGGAATAAACCATTACGCCTTGTCGGCCAACAATGCCTTCCAGCGTGCGATTTGTGCCCGCACCTGATCGGGGGCAGTGCCCCCATAGGACTGGCGTGAGCGAACCGAATTCTCGACACCCAAGACCTCAAACACCTCGGCCCTGATTCCCGGGTGAACCGATTGCATCTGCGCAAGGGTCAGGTCGGGCAGGTCGATCCCCTGCGCCTCGGCCATGGCAACCAGCGTACCAGTAACGTGATGCGCTTCGCGGAAAGGCAGGTTCAGCGCCCGGACCAGCCAGTCGGCCAGATCGGTCGCAGTCGAAAATCCGCTTGCGGCAGCGGCGGCAAGGCTCTGACGATTGGCAGACATGTCGGCGACCATGCCTGTCATCGCGGCCAGACCCAGCATCAGGTTGTCCGCCGCATCGAAGACTTGCTCTTTATCCTCTTGCATGTCTTTGGAGTAGGTCAGCGCCAGCCCCTTCATGATAGTGAAGAGCGCAACTGTCGCCCCCAGAATCCGCCCCAGCTTGGCCCGCAGCAGCTCGGCGGCATCGGGGTTCTTCTTCTGCGGCATGATCGAACTGCCGGTCGTCCACTTGTCCGACAGCCGCACGAAACGGAACTGGGCGCTGGACCAGATCACCAGTTCCTCGGCGAAACGCGACAGATGCATGGCACAGATGCTGGCGGCCGAGAGGAATTCCAGCGCGAAATCGCGATCCGACACCGAATCGAGGCTGTTCGCCGTCGGCCGGTCAAAACCCAGCGCTGCGGCTGTGGCATGGCGGTCGATAGCGAAGGAAGTGCCGGCCAGCGCGGCAGCGCCCAGCGGGCATTCATTCATCCGCCGCCGCGCATCTTCGAACCGTGCACGGTCACGGGCGAACATCTCGACATAGGCCATCATGTGATGCCCCCATGTCACCGGCTGGGCGGTCTGCAAATGGGTAAATCCCGGCATCACCCAATCCGCCCCCGCCTCGGCCTGCGCCAGAAATGCGGAAATCAACGCGGTCAGCCCGGAAATCGCCGCGTCGCATTGATCACGCACCCACA
This sequence comes from uncultured Tabrizicola sp., assembly GCA_937858255.1. Lineage (GTDB taxonomy): Bacteria > Pseudomonadota > Alphaproteobacteria > Rhodobacterales > Rhodobacteraceae > Pseudotabrizicola. Next base: position 8,016 of record CALLZQ010000798.1, on the reverse strand, counting down.
GCCGGAAATCGACCGCCACCTGATCATTGCGGCTGCGCGCAGTGTGCAGGCGGCCTGCCGGCTCCCCTACGATTTCCTTCAGCCGCGCCTCGACATTCATGTGAATATCTTCGAGTTCGACCCGGAACGGGAAATTCCCGGTTTCAATCTCTGACAAGACGGTGAGCAGGCCTTTCCCGATGGCCTCGGCATCGTTAGGTGTGAGGATGCCCTGCGCGGCCAGCATTGCCGCATGGGCCCGCGAGCCGGCGATATCCTGCGCGTAAAGCCTGCGGTCGAAGCCGATGGAGGCATTGATGGCCTGCATGATGGCGTCCGGCCCTTCGGCGAAGCGCCCGCCCCACATCTGGTTGGCGGCTTTGGTATCGGCGGATGCGGTCATGACTGCGGCCTTCGGAGGTGACATGCTGCGAAAAACTCTTGCCGTCCTTTATACGGCCTTGGTCCTGGGTGCAAATCCGGCCCTCGCAGGTGACGACCCGGCGGCCCTGCGCGAAGGCGACATGAAAAAACTGGCCATCCACAGTCAGGCGATGGTCCTGCCCGAGGTCGGGCTGGTTGATGCGGCGGACAATCAGCGGGCCCTGTCCGAGTATCGGGGCAAATGGATGGTCCTGAATTTCTGGGCGACGTGGTGTGCCCCTTGCCGCAAGGAGATGCCCTCATTGCAACGCTTGCAACAAGCGATGCCCGAGATCGCGGTCGTTCCGGTGGCGACCGGGCGTAACGCCGTGCCGGGGATCGAGAAGTTTTTTGCCGAGGCGGGGATCACCGCCTTGCCGATCCTGCGCGATCCACAGGCTGACCTGGCGCGCCAGGTGGGTATCATTGGCTTGCCCGTGACCCTGATCGTCGACCCCGAAGGACGCGAGGTCGCACGCCTGATCGGTGATGCCGAATGGGATAGTCCCAGCGCGCAGGCAATTTTGCGCGCCTTTCACGCGCCCAACTAAAGTATCGCTGCGGGCTAAATGTATGATCGCACCAGCGCCGAGGCGATCAGACTCCACCCGTCGGCAACCACAAAGAACGCCAGTTTGAACGGCAGTGAGACGATTGCCGGCGGCACCATCATCATGCCCATCGACATCAGCACCGCCGCAACCACCAGATCGATGATCAGAAAGGGCAGGAAAATCAAAAAGCCGATCTGAAAGGCAAGTTTGATCTCGCTCAGCATGAACGAGGGAACGAGGACCGAGAGTGGCGCATCCGCCATGTTCTGTGGCGGTAGCGCAGGGCGCAGCGCCGCCAGTTGATCGAATGTCGAGGGGTCGACCCTCAGCGCCATGAAGGCCCTGAATGGCGCAGCGATCAGCGGAAATGCGGTCGAGATATCAATTTCTTCGCGGGACAACGGCCCGATGCCATTCACCCAGGCTTCGGTAAACACCGGATCCATCACAAACCAGGTCAGGAACATCGCCAGGCTGACGATCAGCATATTCGGCGGCGCCTGTTGAAGGCCGATCCCCTGCCGCAGGATCGACAGAACGGTCACAATGAACGGAAAACAGGTCACCATAATCGCCAGCCCCGGGGCCAGGCTCAGCACGGTGATCAGCAGAATCAGTTGAATTGACCGCGATGACAGTGAGGGGCCGTCACCCAGATCCAGCGACAATTGCTGCGCGGCCAGCGGGGCCGCAGCAATCAGCGCAAGGCCGAGCGCGGCAAGGAAGACCTTCTGTCTCACACCCGCCCCCTAGAGCCCCGAACGCAGATCGGCGACCTCGGTCAGACGAACGGCAAGCTGACCGGCCCTCTCCCCCTCGAGTTCCTGCAACTCGCCACGCGCGATCAAGCGATCCCCGATATACAGCTCGACCGGGTCCTCGACCCTTCGATCAAGGGCAAGGACCGCATCCTGCGTCAACGACAGCAGTTCACGCACCAGCGGTCGTGCCCGGCCGACGGAAATCGTGATCTCGATCGGCACCTGGGCAAACGGGTTTTTCTCGGCAGTTTTATCCATCGCTCTCATCCCTTTCCGAATAATCGAAGAAGTCATGCACCGCCCTGATGATCTCTGCGGTCGCCTGATCGAGATCCACCCGATATTCAGCCTCGCCGAGCCTCAGATAAACCTGGCCCTCGCCTAAGGTCGGCTCTTCCTCGATCAAGAGCGGCAAGCCCGCAGCCTGAGACAGCAGCCGTTCCACCGCGGGTCTGGCCAGAGGGTTCAGCTTCAAGCCGATCGGTTGGTCCGCCGCGTCATCGATTAGCGGCATCAGCGTGTCGAGTACGACCGGGGCCAATGCTTCGCGCGACAATTCCGGCAAGAGCCGGGTCGCCAGTTCCTGCAGGACGGGACGGATAGATGTCAGAAGATGCCGGCGTGCCTGCTGATAGGTAAAGGACAGATGTTGCAGGTTGTTGGCAAGTTCTGCTGCAAACCGGCCCTCTTCCTCTTTGGCTGCGGCAACGGCGTCTTCCCAGCCGGCGGCATAGCCAAGCTCATATGATTTAAGGCGGGCTTCCTCGATCTCGGCACTCTGGAGGACGACTGTTCCCGAGCTCGCCGCCGTTGTTTCGAAGACTTCGAGCTTTAGCTTCATCAGCTCTTTTCCTCTTGCTTTTCAAGCCAGCCCCTCAGGATTTCGACCGATTCTTCCTGTCGGGAATCGATCAGGCGCTTTAGCCGGGTGACCGGATCCTCGCCCGCTGACGCATCGCGGTCGGACCAGTCGGGATTGATCTGGGCAAGGGCGGGCAGATCGTCATCCGCGATCTCACCTGTCAGGACGGTACTGGGCGCCGCAGCGCCAGAGGGAGCGGGTAGCGCCGGCGCGCCGGCGACTTCTGAGCCGCGGGGCGCCGTTTCCCGGCGTCCCTGCGCGATCAGGGGGCGGACCACGAACAGCCCCAGGATCGCCGCCAATACCGCCAGAATGCCGTATTTGATCAAGGTCATCGCATCGAGCGGGCCAGTAAATGCCAAGAGTCCCGCCTCGGCCATAGAGCCGCCTTCGGACGGGGCCTGGAATTGCATTGATTTGAGTGTCAGCGTGTCACCACGCGCTTCGTCTATACCGGCCGCTGCCGCCACAAGCTCTCGCAGATCAGACAATTCTTGATCATCGCGTGGCGCCCAAGTGGCAGAGCCATCTGCTCCGACTGTCTGTGTACCATCGACCAGAACCGCCACGGTCAGCCGGCGGATCGCCCCTGGCTCTCGGAGAATCTCACGCTGGGTTTCAGAGACATCAAAGTTTGTTCTCTCGCGCGAATTCTGGCTTTGGCTGCGGCCCTGACCCGCAGTGGCATCGCCGTCAGGCAAATTCGAGGCAACTGTGACATCCCCCGAGGACTGGGTGGAATTCTCGGATGAGGTTTCATTCTCAGTTGAAATGGCAACACGGGCCTGGGGATCGACCAGGCGTTCTTTGATCGCCTCACGCTCGCGCACAAAATCGAGGCTGACCTCGACGATGGCCCGCCCGGCGCCGACACGCGCTTCGAGCAAGCGCTCGACATTGCGCTTGATTTCCTCGGCGCGCAAGTCGCCGCCGGCGCCGAAGTTGCCCCCCGAGGTGGTCACTACACCCTTGACCGAATCGATGACCGTGACGTCCTCTGAGGCCATCTCGCCAACAGCGCTGGCGACCAAATGGCGCAACGCATCCGCCTGTTCGCGTGAGACCGATCCCGTTGACATGGTAATGGTGATGCTGGCCGTGACATCGCTGCTGCGCTGAAAAACTCCGCCGGAGCGAGGCGCAATATGGACGCGGGCCATCCGCACATTGGGCATCGCCAAGGCGGTACGCGCCAGTTCTCCCTCCTTCGCCCGCCAATATGCCGCATCGAACATCTGCGAGGTTGTGCCAAAGCCCGACAAGCCGTCCAGCAACTCGTAGCCTTGCCCGCCCGATGCCGGCAGCCCTTGGGACGCCAACTGCATTCGCATGGCATCGCGTGCCGTCGTGGGAACGTAGATCGCGTCGCCTCGCACCTCATATGCCGTACCGCCCTGATCAAGCGCGGCAATCACCTGACCGGCCGCCCGCGAATCAAGTCCGGCATAAAGCAGGCTCATCTGCGCACCGCCCCCTAGCCGCGCCAGAGCCAGAATCGCGAGAAATACCCCGATTGTCGCCGCCGAAAGCACGATCCGCCGCACCGGGCTGAGGCGCCGCCAGAATGAAAGGAGATCGTCCACCATCACCTCCGTCTCAGGGCTTCTGCCCCGTTTCTCAGATCAATGAAGCACGCGTCTTAACAATCGGTTAGTGACCTTCGATCTATGTTTGTTCCGCAATGATTGACGGAGCGAACGATGTCTGAGGCTGCCGCGGCCGAAGCCGCCCCCCCGGCAAAGTCGGGAAAGAAGGGATTGTTGATTGCCCTGCTGGCCACGCTTGTCTTGGGGGGCGCAGGCTTCGCCGCCACGTTTCTGGGCTTTTTCTCTCTGCCATTTCCGACGGGTCATGACACGCAGACCGTCTCACACGGGGCTGAGCCCATGCCCGATGTCTCGTTCGTGCCGGTGGATGAACTGACCATTAGCCTTGGGCCGAAATCGGCGGCCCGCTATTTGCGATTCTCTGCCCAGCTTGAGGTGGCGCCAGCCCATGTCGACGAGGTGCGCACATTGATGCCGCGTATCGTCGATGTGCTGAATGGCTATCTGCGGGCGGTCGAAGTCAGTCAGCTGGCCGATCCGGCGACCCTGCCGCGGCTGAAGGCGCAGATGCTGCGACGGGTTCAGATCGTTACCGGTGCGGGTCGGGTGCAAGACCTGCTGATCGCACAATTCATCATGAACTGAGAGCAAGCCCATGGCACTTATCGCTGATTTCCTTGTCGCTGCCGCGGGCTTTGCCGCTGCCTTTTACTGCTTTCTGCTGTCGCGGCGGCTGAAACGGTTCACCGCACTCGAATCGGGGATGGGCAGTGCAATCGCGGTCTTGTCGGCCCAGGTCGATGACATGACCCAAGCCCTCGCCAAGGCAAAGGCATCCTCAGAACAATCTTCATTGCGCCTTGATCAGCAAGTTGCGCGGGCCGAGGCTGCTGCTGCACGCCTTGAGGTGCTGATGGCCTCTTTGCATGACATTCCCGAGAATTCATCCGCACCCGATCCTGCCGATGAAGAAGATCGCCGCGTTCGCTTTGTGCGCAAGCGCCCTGACCGCGCGATGGGGCGCAGCTACGAATGACAATGCGTCTTCCCCGTCTCTCTATTGGTCCCCTGACCATTTTGGCTCTGCTGCTTGCCGGCTCCGGCGCCCTGCGTTTTGGTGAGGCAGTGGGAACGGCGATGGCTCTGCAAGCCGAAAAGCCTGAACATGCGCAATCGGCGCCGCTTGATTGCCCGGCGCCGCCAGCGCGGCTGTTAGAGGCACTGCGCACCCGTGAGGCGCAGATTTCGGCGCGCGAGGCGGCGCTGAACGACCGGCAGGCGGCACTTGCCATGTCCGACCAGGCAATTACCGCCCGTATTGCCGAGCTGACTGCGATGGAAGCCTCGCTAAAGGAAACGTTGGCGCTTGCCGATGGCGCGGCAGAGCGTGACCTGACCAATCTCACGGCGGTTTACGAAGCGATGAAACCCGCAGAAGCGGCGGCCTTGTTTGAGACGATGGGACCTGAATTCGCGGGCCGCTTCCTCCGCCGGATGCGCCCGGATGCGGCAGCGGCGATTCTATCGGGCATGAAATCCGAGGCGGCCTATTCGATCAGCGTACTTGTGGCGGGGCGGAACGCCACCGTCCCCAAACAGTGAATTCCAGCAAAGAGGTCGCCCATGTTTTCCCTGATTGGCATCGGTATCATCTTCGTGATGGTCTTTGGCGGCTACCTCCTTGCGGGGGGGAAGCTGGGAATCATCCTCAAATCACTGCCGTTTGAGTTGATGATGATCGGAGGTGCCGCGATCGGTGCTTTCATGATCTCGAATGACGGTCATGTACTGAAACAAACCGGCAGGGATATCGGCAAGGTCTTCAAGGGTCCAAAGTGGAAACCGGGGGATTACCGTGATCTGCTGTGCCTGCTGTTTGAGCTTATCCGCCTGTCGCGTGCCAACCCTGTCGCGCTGGAAGGGCATATCGAGGATGTGGCGAATTCCTCGATTTTCGCGCGCTACCCCAGGATCCGCGATGACCATGAAGCGGCTGATCTGATCTGCGACACGTTCCGGGCGGCATCGATGAATTACGATGATCCGCATCAGGTGGAAGAGGTTCTCGACAAGCGGATGGAGGCGACCCGTCATCACGCCCTTCACACCAGCCACGCCATGCAGTCCATGGCCGACGCGCTGCCGGCGCTTGGAATTGTTGCGGCCGTTCTGGGTGTGATCAAGACAATGGGTTCAATCGACCAACCCCCCGAAATCCTGGGCAAGATGATCGGGGGTGCGCTTGTGGGCACGTTTCTGGGGGTCTTTCTCGCCTATGGCATCGTCGGCCCTTTTGCCAGCCGGGTGCGTTCAGTTGTTGAGGATGACGACCACTTTTACCAGTTGATCCGCGAGGTGTTGGTGGCGAACCTGCACCAGCATCCGGCAAATATCTGCATTGAGGTCGGGCGGCAGAATACACCTCACAGCCTGCGGCCCAGCTTCACCGATATTGAAGAATCGTTGCGCAGTCTGAAGCAGGAGTCGGCATGAAGCTCCTTGTTGCAGCTCTGTTATTGCTTGCGACGCCCGTAACCGCGGAAACCGTTGTGATCAAAACCGGCGAGCATGGGCCCTTTACCCGCATTGTTCTGCCCTTTTCCGCACCCGCTGAGTGGCGGCTGGGTCGCACGTCAACAGGGTATGAGCTGGAGCCGGGGCGACCGGAACTGCGCTATGATTTGTCGCATGCATTCGATCTGATTGGCAGGGATCGCCTGCGATCGCTGTGGCCTGACCCGGATTCCGGGCGCCTGCAGATCGGGCTGAACTGCGATTGCCACATCAAGGCGGCAGAACTGCGCGGTGCTATTCTGGTACTCGATATTCACGATGGCGCTGCGCCGGCAGGTTCCGCTTATGAAACTGCGCTCGACGGGGGCGTGTCGTCACCCGCCCCGTTGATCATGCCCCCTCGCCCCCGTTCGCGCCCTGTGACGGCGGCGACCGAGGGTTATGACTGGATTGCTGCCGCGCAATCAGCAAATACAGGCGCCGATGTGGAAGGCAGTCTGGCAACCGTCGCCCGATCACCCGGGTTTCTTGATTTCAGGGCGGCCTTGATCGAGCAACTCGGGCGTGCGGCGACAGAGGGGCAGGTCAGTTTGCAGCCCCACATAGTCGACCAGCTTGCGCTGAGGGCAGATCACCCGGATGGTGAACAGGCGCCGATCATGGCGCATCAGGGCGAGGCGCCCAGCCTTTCGCTTGGCGGTACGAACTGTCTGACGCCGGAACGCGTCGATCTTTCCTCTTGGGGCGCAGAGGGAGAGGTTTATCCCGCCCTGATCGTCGCACGCGGTTCGATCTTGCATGAATTTGATGCCGTAGATGAAAAGGCGCTGATAAACACGGTTCGGTTGCACCTCTATTATGGCATGGGGGCTGAAGCCCGGGCACTACTTGCCGCATTTGACAGTGAGCAGCGGGTTGACCCAGTGCTGAAAGAACTGTCCTATCTGGTTGAAGGTGAGAGCCCGCCCGCGGGCCTCCTCGCGGGTCAAGAGACCTGTGATGGTCCCGTTGCGCTCTGGGCGTTGCTTGCAGCATCCGGCAAACCCAGCTCTGCTGTGGCCGCGAAATCTGTGGCGCAATCCTTTCTCAATCTGCCTGCCGCGATGCGCGCCGAAACAGCGCGTTCGCTGGTCGCCAAGCTGGAGGCAAGCGGTCACGGTGCCGAGGCCGCTGTCATTGCGGCAACCCTGTCCCGTTCCGGGCCCGAGGCAGCCCCGGTGATTCCCTTGGTCGAGGCGGATCAGGCATTGCACCATGATAAACCGCAAGAGGCAGAGGTCGCGCTTCGCGATGAAAACCTGCCCGACCTTGACAGTCAGGGGATGATCTTGCGGGCTGAGACGGCGTTTCGCCTGCAAAAGGCGTTGCCTCCCGAA
>CALLZQ010000797.1 GCA_937858255.1 uncultured Tabrizicola sp. | reverse complement strand
ATGCCATGATCAACCCCCCTGTAATCTGCTGTTGCTACCTCTTTGGGCCGAGCGGGCCGCCCCGCCAAGAAAACCCAGAGGGGCAAGGCCCGATTCACGATTTCTTCACGCTCGTAAGCAGTGCCCCCCTGCAAAGCGGTTTGTCTTTGACCCTTGCTGTGGTTGAATTGGGCCACGATCCAGGGAATGCGACTGATGGGAAAGCCCGCTGCCTCGACCGCCCGTATCCGCGTCATCCTGACGGGGCGCTTTCGGCTCGAATCGCCCTTGGGGCAGGACATCACGCCAAAGGGGGTCAAGACCCAGGGGCTGATCGCGCTGTTGGCCACCAGCCCGGATCTGTCGCGCAACCGCCGCTGGCTGGAGGGCAAGCTGTGGAGCGACCGCGGCCCTGCGCAGGCTTCGGCCAGTTTGCGTCAGTCGCTGGCCGAGCTACGCCGCCTGCTGGGCCCCGATCTGGATATTCTGCTGACGGACCGGCAGAAAGTGGGGCTGCGGCGCGAATGCAGTGAAATCGACCTTTCCCACAGCGGCGAGCGCGAGTTTCTCGAAGGGATCGACGTGCGCGATCCCGAATTTGAGACCTGGTTGCGCGATCAACGCCATCGTTTGCTGGTCGATCAACCCCTGCCGCTGCGGGTTCAGGGCGCCCTGCGTCAGGCCGAGGCGCCGCCCGCCGCCCCCTCGCTCCGCAGCCTTCGCCGCCCCTATGTCGTGGTGTTGCAGAAATCGCGCCGGGTGGCCGACAGCCTTGGTTTGCTGGAAGATCTTTTCATCGACGCGGTGGCGCTTTCGCTGCGCGAGGCCTTGGGGGTGGTGGTCTTTTTGCGTAAGCCCTCGCCCGAACTGCCCGATACGCTGACGGTCACGGTTCAGGCGATGTCCGCCGGGGGCGAGGGGCAGTTTCTTCGTGTCCGCGCGGTCGAGCAGGCCAGCGGTCAGGTGATCTGGTCCGGGCGGTCGGAAAACCTGGCGGCGAGCCGTAGCCCCGAGGATCTGCGGCTGATCCATTTCGCCAATCAGGCGGTCGAGGTTCTGGGCGATGCGATCTCGCTTCAGGCCGATATGCCTGCGGAACTGGATTCGCTGGCCCTGCATCGCCTTGCGGTGCGCAAGCTCTGGACCATGAACCCGGCGCGTCTGATTGAGGCAGAGACGCTGCTGGCCCTGTCGGACGACATGAAGCCGCGCAGCCTGAACGCGGCCCGGCGGGCGCAGTTGCGGGTCTTGCAGGTGATCGAAGGCCATGTCCCCGATCTGCCGGCCGCCCGGCAAGAGGCGATGGCCTTTGCCCGGCTTGCCATGGAGCGCGATCCGAATAACTCGATGGTGCTGGCGGTGGTCGCCTATGTCCATTGCGCGCTTGACGACACCCCGGCCCAAGGGGTCGAACTGGCGCGGCGAAGCGTGCGCCTGAACCCCAATAATCCGCTGGCCTGGGACAGCCTGTCCTATGCGCAGCTTTATTCCGGCCAGATCGAAGAGGCGCATGCTCTGGCGCAAAAAGTGCAGAGCATCGGCTCTTCGGCGCCGAATAAATTCTGGTGGGATATGGGGCTATGCCTGACGGCAGTGATGTCGCGGCAACCCGAACTGGCCTTGCGCATGGCTGAAACCACCGTGGCCGCCGCGCCGGATTTTCGCGCGGCGCTCCGCTATGTCGTGGCGCTTTCGGCGGGCATGGGCAATGAGGCGCGGGCCCGATCCGCCGCGCATCAGTTGGAACAGATCGAGAGCGGTTTCAGTCTCGATGCCCTCGCGCGCAATCCTGAATACCCCATCGGCATGTTGCGGCGCGCGGGTCTGTTGCCATCCGAGCGGATTCTCTCGATCTCGGATTAGGGGCACCCGTCCATTTGTCGCGGATTCCGGCCTGTTCGCCGGGGTCGAATCGGCCTATGCTGCGTTGCGGCATAGGGGGTTCCGATGGGCAAGGTCATTACGGTTGCACAGCAAAAAGGGGGCTCGGGCAAAACCACGCTGGCGATCAATCTTGCGGTGGAATATGCCCGGCAGGGCAAGCGGGTGGCATTGCTCGATACCGATCCGCAGGGCAGCCTTGGCCGCTGGTTCATGACCCGGCGCGAGGTGATGGGCGATCCGGGTCTTGACCTTTCCACCGCCTCGGCCTGGGGTGTCAGCTATGAATGCGAAAAGCTGCGCAAGATCAACGATCTGGTCATCGTCGATACGCCGCCCAAGGTGGATGCCGATTTGCGTCCGGCGCTGCGTGAGGCCGATCTTGTGCTGATCCCGGTGGCGACCAGCCAGGTTGATCTCTGGGCGACGGATGGGGTGCTGGATCTGGTGTCGCGTGAACGGCGGCAGCCCTTGGTGGTACTGAACCGGGTCAAGCCCAACACCAATCTCGCGCGTGAGGTTGCCGAGGCGGCGCGGGCGCTGTCCGAGGTGGCCACCGCCACGCTGGGTCAGCGAGTGGTCTATGCGGAAACGCTGGGCCGGGGGCTGGGCGTGGTCGAGGCCGGGAAATCCGCCGCCGCGACCGAGGTTCAGGTGCTGGCGGCTGAGGTTGCGGCGCGGCTTCAGGAAGGCTGATCCGGTCCGCGCAGGATCAGGATGTAGAAGGCATAGGCCCCGGCGGCGGCAAAGATCATGCCCCAACCGGGATTGCCGAGCGAAAATTCCACGGCGCCCCAGCCCAAGGGCAGCAAGGCCGTGACCCAGCGCACCCAGGGGCGGCGAAACATCGGATGATTGGCATCAAGCAATTTCATGGGCGGCCCGCTTGTGTCATGATGTCCCCGGGAGGTAGCCGAAATGCTGAAGGTTTCCAAGGAATTTCAAGGTCAGACCGTCATCACCACCTTTGAGATGACCCCCGCCACCGCCGAAGATCTGATGGAGGCGCTGCAAGCCGCCTTTGCCGAGGTGATCTGCCACCAGCCCGGCTTTATCTCGGCAGCGCTGCATATCAACGACGCCCGCACCCGGATCTGCAACTATTCGCAATGGGCCAGCCGGGGCGATTATCAGGCCATGCTGCGCAGCCCCGAAATGCGGGAGAGAAACCGCCATATCAACACCCTGTGCAAAGGGTTCGAACCGGTGATGTATGAGGTTGCCGGGGCCATCTGACCCCGAAGATAAAGGTGTTTTGAATGTTGATTCCCTTGGGGCTTTCCGCCCTCAGCGCGATTGCCTTGGCGATCACGCTGATGTCTCAGGACTATCGCGACTACCAGATTTTTGCAGCCTCCTGCCTTGCCGCAAGCCTGTTTCTGCTGCTCCGGGCTTTGTGGCAGAGGCGCAAACCCGCGCGCGCGCGTTCCGATGTCATCATCGATGGATCAAATGTGATGCACTGGCTGGACGACAAACCCCAGTTGCAACCGCTTCTCGATGTCATCGCGTATCTACATGCGCGAAATTTGTCCGTCGGTGTTGTGTTCGATGCCAATGCCGGTTGGAAGCTCTGGGATCGCTACCGCGACGACTATTTTTTCTCGCGCAAACTGGGCCTTTCAGAGCAACAGGTGCTGGTTGTTGCCAAGGGCCAACCGGCAGATCCGGTCATTCTGGCGGCGGCACGGGAAAACAACGCTGTTGTCGTTACCAATGACCGTTACCGGGATTGGGCGGAACAGTACCCCGAAGTCACACAGCCGGGCCACCTTATCCGAGGGGGGTATCGGCAAGGGCAGCTATGGCTTGATGAGCGTGCCCTGACACCGCGTGCGATTGCGGCGTCTTAACGCCGCCGCCGCTTGTTCCCGCCCCGTTGCCCGGCGCGTCCGGCGGTGCTGCGGCCAGACATCTTTTGCGCCTCTTCGACCGCCTCCTCAATCACCGACTGGCGGGCGAGCGGGTCGTCGGCCCCGGTCAGTTCCACGGCCTCCAGTCGCTTCCCCTCAGCGCGCAGGCGGGCGGCCTCTTCAAACTCCAGATTCTCGGCGGCCTTGCGCATCTGGGTCCGCAGCGCCTCCAGATGGGCGGCAAGGTTCTGGCCGACATTGGCCTTTTCCACCTTGGCGGTGACGCGGTTCATATCGGTATCGCCTTGCCACAGACCTGCCAGCACATCCTCGACATTCTTGCGAACCGTCTGCGGCGTGATGCCGTGTTCCTCATTATAGGCGATCTGTTTCACGCGGCGACGGTTGGTCTCGGCCAGCGCCCGCTCCATGCTGCCGGTGATCCGGTCGGCATACATGATCACCCGGCCATCGGCATTGCGCGCCGCCCGGCCAATCGTTTGGATCAGCGAGGTTTCCGAGCGCAGGAAACCTTCCTTATCCGCATCCAAAATGGCCACCAGCCCGCATCCGGGGATATCTAGCCCCTCCCGCAGCAGGTTGATCCCCACCAGCACATCAAAGGCGCCCAGCCGCAAATCGCGCAGGATTTCAATGCGTTCGATCGTGTCGATGTCCGAGTGCATATAGCGGATGCGGATGCCCTGTTCGTGGAAATACTCCGTCAGGTCCTCGGCCATGCGTTTGGTCAGCGTGGTGACCAGAACCCGCAGACCTTGGGCCGCAACCCTGCGGATCTCGTCCAGCAGATCGTCCACCTGCATCTCGACCGGGCGGATTTCCACCACCGGGTCCAAAAGGCCGGTCGGACGGATCACCTGCTCGGCAAAGACTCCGCCTGCCTGCTCCATCTCCCACGCCGCCGGCGTGGCCGAGACAAAGATCGACTGTGGGCGCATCGCGTCCCACTCCTCGAACTTGAGCGGGCGGTTGTCCATGCAAGAGGGCAGGCGGAACCCGTGCTCGGCCAGCGTGAACTTGCGGCGAAAGTCGCCCCGGTACATCGCGCCGATCTGCGGCACAGAAACGTGGGATTCGTCTGCAAAAACAATGGCGTTGTCGGGGATGAATTCGAACAGCGTCGGCGGCGGCTCCCCCGGTGCGCGGCCCGTCAGATAGCGGGAATAGTTCTCGATCCCGTTGCAGACCCCCGTCGCCTCAAGCATTTCAAGGTCGAATTGGGTGCGCTGTTCCAACCGCTGCGCCTCGAGCAGCTTGCCCTCGGCCACCAGTTGATCGAGGCGCTGTCGCAACTCGATCTTGATGCCCTGAATCGCCTGCTGCATCGTTGGGCGCGGGGTCACATAGTGGCTGTTGGCATAGATGCGGATCTGCTTGAACGTATCGGTTTTCGAGCCCGTCAGCGGGTCGAATTCAACGATACTCTCCAGTTCTTCGCCGAAAAACGAAAACCGCCAGGCACGATCCTCAAGGTGGGCGGGCCAGAGTTCGACCACATCGCCGCGCACCCGGAAAGCGCCGCGCTGAAACCCCTGATCGTTGCGGCGGTACTGTTGGGCGACCAGTTCGGCGATCACCTTGCGCATGTCATAATTCTGGCCGGCAATCAGATCCTGCGTCATCGCCGAATAGGTCTCGACCGAACCGATACCATAAATGCAGGAAACCGAGGCAACGATGATCACATCGTCACGTTCCAACAGCGCCCGGGTGGCCGAGTGGCGCATCCGGTCGATCTGTTCGTTGATCTGGCTTTCCTTCTCGATATAGGTGTCGGTGCGGGCGACATAGGCCTCGGGCTGATAATAATCGTAGTAGGATACAAAGTATTCGACGGCGTTATCCGGGAAGAAGCCCTTGAATTCGCCGTATAATTGCGCGGCAAGCGTCTTGTTCGGGG